>JANPJB010000115.1:0-18185 GCA_031425295.1 Flavobacterium sp.
AGGATTGTTCACAGTTACTGTTGGCAACGGATTGATCGTTACCGTTCCTGATGCAGTTGGACTTGGACAATTGGTCGATGTGTTGGTGATAATGACACTGTAATTTCCAGCTACTAATGTACTAAATGTTGCCACATTCCCGGGATTGGCTGCTCCTGCAGGCACTGTCCAAACATAAGAATAATTTCCTGCTGGTGTCGGTGTCGCCGTAACAGTGGCACTTACGCCTGGGCAAACAGACGGACTGTTTACCGATACCGTTGGTAATGGATTGATAGTTACAGTTCCATTGGCACTGAGGCTCGCACAATTGGTTGTAGTATTGGTAATGATGACACTGTAAGTTCCAGCTACGGTTGTATTGAATGTAGCAACATTTCCAGGTGGCGTTGCTCCTGCGGGAACAGTCCACAGATACGAATAAGTTCCTGCTGGTGTCGGTGTTGCAATAACCGTTGCCAGTGTTCCGGCGCAAACTGTTGGGCTATTAACCGATACCGTGGGTAATGGATTTATGGTGACGGTTGTCGACGCAGGCGAACTGACGCAAGTAGTGGTTGTGTTCGTTGCAACTACAGTATAAGTACCAGGAATAGTAGTGATAAATGTGGCAACATTTCCAGGATTCGTTGCTCCTGCCGGAACTGTCCATACGTAGGAGTAATTTCCTGCCGGAGATGCCGTTGCAGTAACAGTAGCGTTTTGTCCGGTACAAACCGGCGCACTACTCACGGCTACAGTCGGCAACGGACTGATGGTTACCGTTCCTGAACCGCTAAGGCTGACGCAGTTCGTTGCAGTATTGGTAATAATTACGCTGTAAGTTCCTGCGATTAAAGTCGTAAATGTAGCGACGTTGCCCGGATTAGTTGCTCCGGTAGGAACCGTCCAAACATAAGAATAAGTTCCTGCAGTTCCTGGCCTTGCCGTTACGGTCGCGTTGACACCAGGACACACCGTCGAATTATTAACGGTTACTGTGGGCAGCGGATTGACCGTTACAGTTCCCGACGCACTTAAACTATTACAATTCGTCACTGTATTTCTTACAATGACGCTGTAAGTTCCAGCAATCGTTGTATTAAAGGTCGCTACGTTTCCAGGATTTGTTGCTCCTGTCGGAACTGTCCAGGTATAAGCGTAAGTTCCTGCCGGTGATGGCGTTGCGGTTACATTTGCAGTCACTCCCGCACAAACCGCAGGATTATTAACCGTTACGGTTGGCAATGCATTGACATTGATCGTTACCGAAGTTCCTGCGCCGGACAGCAGTCTGCTACAACTTGGCGGACCTGTTGTTGCCACACTGACTAAGTTAAAAGTCGTTGATGCAGAATAGGTATTCACTATCGAAGCAGTACCTGCATTGTTCAATTGAATTGTTGCGCTTCCAACGCCTCCTATATTATAGGTAACAGTTGCATTAGGCGTTCCATTGAAATTGATTGTAGTGCTCGCGCCCGAACAGATCGTTGTTGATGTTGCACTAATGGAAGCATCCGGCAAAGGCAATATGATAATGGTCACTGTTGAAGTGGCTGCTGAACAAACTGAAGCCGCGACATTATAAGTAAAAACGTAAGGGCTTCCGGCAAGGGTTAAACTAGAAATATCGACGGTACCTAAATTCCCATTGCTGGTTGGTAACGGACCTGTCCATGTTCCGGTTGCATCTGGCGATCCCGACAATTCATCAAACAAATTGAAAGGAGCAGTCGTGGGAACATCAGAAATACAAAATCTTCTGACGCCACTTGTTCCGGGATCATTAGGGTCATTGAATATTACGGAAACATCAAGTCTGGTGATACTTTCACAAAACTCATCGGATGAAGCCGCGTAATAGGTCTGCCCTTCAATCAGCGGTGTTGATAATGGTACTTCTACACCTGAAGTTGAACTTAAATACCAAAGCACGTTGGTTCCACTCACTACAAAATCACCCACCGTCGGCGGAGGTTCAGAACATAAGACCTGAACGTTATCACCGGTTGGCGGCGGCAAGATTCTAACAGCTACAAAAACCCTTTGTCTCGAAGTTTCACAGCCCGTGTTTGGATTGATTTGGCTGGCGTAGTAAAAAGTATTATTAATCAAAGAAGTTGTTGGTGCCAATGCCGTCCCTCCGGTTGGGGATAAATACCATTGGATCATATTTCCCGTAGCTTGTAAATCAGAAACAATTGATTCTTCACAAAATCCTTGCTGCTGTGCTACGACCGAAGGCTTTGTGTAGATGCTCACCAATACCGATTGACGTGTTCCGCAAGCACCGGTGTTGTCATCGGCAAAATAGTCGTCTCCATTATTCAAAGAAATTGACGAAGACAAAGGCGAGCCGCCAGTTGCATTCGCATACCATCTGATTCCTCCTCCATTATCGGTCGCTGCCAGATTCGCAATCGTTGGAGATTCGGTATCACAAAAAGATTGGTTAGGATTTGTAACCGTTGGACATTGACCAAAGGAATTTACAATAAGCCCAAAACAAGCTATGAATAAATAAAGATAAAGTGATTTTTTTCCAAGAGTATTAATTCCCATAAGCATTACAAATTGACCAATTAAGAGATTTACAGCACCAATAAAAAGGCTTCAATAATAAAAATCTAATGTCTTTACCTTGTCTAAACACGTATCTAAGATCGCGTATTTAAGCTAAAAACTATAGTCCAGATTACATGACACTATATTACTTCATTTAATCATTTTAATGTTTGCGTAATTTTAATGTTATAAACAAAATAGTTAACAATCTGTTAATAAAAAATACCATAATCAACCTATTTCAAAATATTGATTTACAATAAATTAAAAATATTTTTAAGGAAATGCTAGGAGAAAAACCAGTTTTTGGCAGTCGAAAATAAAGTTTTCAACACTGAGTTATTGACAAAGAACTCGTCGAAAACCAAGCCGTTTTAGATTAAAAATGACAAAAAAAGTGCAGTACTATTTTTTTTAAAAATACTTAAAAACAAACCACTTATCGTTCATTCTTTTCTATGAAGTTTACAATGTTATACACCACGATGAAGTTTTTTTGATTGATGTAAAGCTGCTTTCTATTGTCCTGTTTTTTGCGGGTTATAATTGAGATCGTAAAAGGAAGCCCATCATCGTCTCTACACGCAAACGGATAAATGAGATCCGTGTCATTTTCTTCTTGCTCCTCGTAACTCACAATGTCATACAGCTGAATTTCCTGAGAATAAACCACAATACGGTTTTTAGTGGTATCCAATGTAATCACAATCGAAGTATCTTTTAAATCTGACCATTTTCCCCATTCGCCGTTCGCATTTTTTTCTAGGACACTAAAACCAGTCGTTAGGAATTTATAGGTTTGCGCCTCCGAATGCAAAGCAAGAAAGGCGACGAGGCAAAAACTGAAGAGGTATTTCAACTTCATTGTATTAACATTATTATTAAAAATTAAGCTGCGCTACTGATCCTTTGGATTGGCGGTATTCTGCAATAACTTCACTAATGATTTGCGCAACAGGCTTGATATCATCGATTAACCCGGCGACTTGCCCGATTTCGAGTTCACCTTCAACCAAATCACCTTCAAACATGCCACGTTTTGCTCGTGCACGCCCCAGTAGATTTTTTAATTGTTCCGGCGTCGGGCATTGGCTGTACAATTCTTGCAGATCATTATAAAACTTGTTTTTGATCAGACGCACCGGTGCCAATTCTTTTAAAGTCAATTGCGTATCGCCCTCCTGAAGCCCAACAATGGTTTTCTTGAAATCAGCATGCGAAGACGATTCGACCGACGCCGCAAAACGACTTCCCATTTGCACGCCATCGGCTCCTAAAACCATCGCCGCTAGCATACCTTTTCCGGTAGCAATACCACCCGCGGCAATCAACGGAATCGCAATATTTTTCTTGACCATCGGTATCAACGTAAACGTCGTCGTTTCTTCTCTTCCGTTGTGACCGCCGGCTTCAAAACCTTCAGCAACAACAGCATCTACGCCAGCTTCCTGAGCTTTCAACGCAAACTTCGAACTGCTGACGACATGCACGACTGTGATGCCTTTCTCTTTTAAAAAAGCGGTGTATGTTTTCGGATTCCCAGCCGAAGTAAAAACGATTTTGACGCCTTCTTCGACAATGATATTAATGATTTCTTCAATGTTCGGATACAGCATCGGGACATTGACTCCAAAAGGCTTCTCTGTTGCTTTTTTGCATTTTTGAATGTGCTCGCGCAACACTTCGGGATACATCGACCCGGCACCGATCAGACCCAATCCACCAGCATTACTGACCGCACTCGCTAATTTGTAACCGCTGTTCCAAATCATGCCACCCTGAACAATCGGATATTGAATATTAAAAAGTTGCGTGATCTTATTCATCTATTGCTTTGAAATTTTCCCCGATTGCGAATAGGCTTTGGTTTGAATGCGGTATATATACATTCCGGAACTGAGTTGGTTTAAATTGAATGTCGCATTTTGATTTGATACTTTCTGCTGTAACATTAATTGACCCAACGTATTGTAAATGCTTACTTCAGCACTGTCGAAAGCTGTTGGAAAGGAGACCGTAATATTGTCTTGAAACGGATTTGGGAAAACTAAAAACTTATTTTCCGTGCGCGTGTCGACAGTCAATAACGCGTTGTTTAATGCCAGATTAAAATCCGGAATCCCATAACCCAATTCGACATTTGGAGTCGCAAACAAACTTGACGATTGTTTGATGAATTGCACGATTTCCTCATTCGTTCTATTGGGTAGCGCCTGCCACAAACAAGCGACCATTCCCGCGATGATCGGACCAGAAAAAGAAGTTCCATTAGCGGTCGAAATGCTTCCGTTAGGATTAGCCAGTACAGACTGTCTGCCTTGTGCTGCAACGTCAGGTTTAACTCTGCCATCGAATGACGGTCCTTGTGAACTGAAACTCGCATAATTACCATTGGCATCGACGGCACCAATCGCCAAAGCATGCAAGGCATCTGCCGGAGCTGAAATATATTGCCAGTCGTCATTGCCTGAATTCCCTGCGGAATTTACAGAAATGATACCACGGCTAAACGCCATGTCAACTCCTTTTGAAATATAGGTGGAAGTACCATTCATATCTTCATAAGTGAAGTTGTAATTCGGATTGTCGAATTCGGTATATCCCAATGAAGTCGTGATGATATCAACGCCCAGACGGTCGGCTTCTTCAGCAGCTTCTACCCAAAGTGATAATTCTAAAGGCCATTCATTGTTGCCGTCTTCGGTAATGAACAAATAATAGGACGCATCGGGAGCCGTGCCTACCAATTCTCCATCTTTAAAACCGCCCATCGTAGAAAGCACCATTGTTCCGTGTGAAATTCCGGTATAGAAATCTGCATTCCTGTTGACATAATCATAACCGCCCAAAATGAGGTTGTTATCTCTTAATCTTGCAAAAGGAGAAGCCGTATTAACGCCAGGAAATCCGCCATCCATGACCGCTATTATTTTTCCCGCGCCAGTAAAATCACTTTGATGCAGAAGATGTCCATTGAGCATTTGGATCTGATTCTCGGAACTGCCATAATTGAAAAATGCCAGGCTTTTCAAAGCTTTTTTTGCGTTTTTGTGCTTTTTAATTTCGTGTGGTCTTCCGCCAACATTCAGGGAGCGGTCGGCAAAATCCAAACGCTCTACAAATGATAAGGCGCTCAAAGCGTTGATATTCTCTAGGCTTCCTTGAACATGCAAGGCGTTGAACCATTTCGACTTCGCCTTAATCTCGATTCCAGTCGCTGCCTCAATCTGATCGATGTATGACTGGTGCATCGGCGCGTCGTGGATATCCAAAGCAATATTTTGTGTCGTTCTTCGGTCTAACGAACGCTGTGACAATTCTGACAGTGGATTGCTAAAAAAAGCTGATGCATTCGGCTTCGCATTCAAATAAACCCATGCATCCTGCTGGGAAAAAACGGAAACCGAAATCAATAAAACGACTAATAATATATATTTTTTCATAGCGCGATCATTTTAAAATGTAAACTTACGAAATTACTCCTGAACCTACTAATTCGTCATCAAGATACCAAGCGACAAACTGACCTTCGGTAATGGCGGATTGCGGTTCTTCAAAAGCGACATACAAACCCGCTTCAAACTGATATAGCGTTGCTTTCTGCAAAGGTTGACGGTAGCGAATTCGTGCCATAACTTGCATCGATTTTTGGTTTTTCAATGCTAAGTCTTCGCGAACCCAATGCACTTCCCCTGCTTCAACGAAAAGCGCTTTTTTAAACAATCCCGGGTGCTGGCTGCCTTGTCCGGTGTAGATTGTATTAGTCTCGACATTGGTTGCGATCACAAATAAGGCTTCGGGCGTTCCACCGACATTCAATCCTTTGCGCTGTCCGGTTGTAAAATAATGTGCGCCTTGATGCTTGCCGACGACTTTTCCCATTTCTGGCGTGTAGTTTATAGCCGCAGCCTCAAGTGCCAACTCCTCTTCAATAGAATCTGTGTTTGGTTTGGGTGAAAAATAAATCGCTTCGTTAGCTTCAACTTCGAAAATCAAACCCGCTTTTGGTCGTAATTTTTGCTGTAAAAATTCTGGCAGACGCACCTTTCCGATGAAACACAAACCTTGGGAATCTTTTTTTTCTGCAGTCACCAATTCCATCTCCATAGCAATCTGCCGTACTTCTGGTTTAGTCAATGCTCCAATCGGAAATAAGGATTTCGATAATTGTTCCTGTGACAATTGACACAGAAAATACGATTGGTCTTTATTATCATCAATGCCGGCCAAGAGTTGGTAAACGGGCTTTCCATCAACCTCAATTTCGCCTTTGCGGCAATAATGTCCGGTCGCTACGAAATCGGCTCCTAAATCGAGTGCGATTTTCATAAAAACATCAAATTTGATTTCCCGATTGCACAATACATCGGGATTCGGCGTACGCCCTCTTTCATATTCGTTGAACATATAGTCGACGATTTTCTCTTTGTACTGTTCGCTGAGATCTACTGTTTGGAAAGGGATTCCAAGTTTTTGCGCTACTAAAAGCGCATCATTGCTATCTTCGAGCCACGGACATTCATTTGAAATCGTGACCGAATCGTCGTGCCAATTCTTCATGAAAAGACCGATTACTTCATAGCCTTGCTGTTGCAACAAATACGCTGCAACGCTTGAATCAACTCCACCGGAAAGTCCGACAACAACACGTTTCATTTCGCAAAATTTTAAGCTGCAAAACTACGATAAAATTTTATTTGGATTTGTTTTTACGAGTTTCTTAACCTTTGTGATGATTTAATTCTCTAATGGATTCGCTTTGGTAGGCGTACGTTTTTTACGCTTGATTTTATCCATGTTGTCTTTGCTGACGAGTTTCTCGTTTTGATAAAACTCCCACATTCCGGTTTTTTTACCGTTTTTGAAATTGCCTTTGGAAACCAAATTTCCCAGCGGATCATTAAAGATTGCGGGACCGTCAAGCACTCCTTTTTTATAATTTGAGCTTTCGAGAACGACACCTTTCATCGTATACTTTTTATAAGATCCGCTTTTCAACCCTTTCAAATAATTCGCTTCTTCCGCAATATTCTCCTCGCCTTTGATACCAGAACCTCTGTAAAAAACAGTGCGTTTGCCGTCTAATTTTCCGGCTTTATAGTTTTCGATCGTCATAATGTCAGGCAACTTTTCGTGGTAATATTTCCATTCGCCTTCGTTAAGCCTATTGACCTGCTTGCCTTCACTTACCTTGCTTTTACTTTGATCATAGAAAATGGTGTACACGGAATTCGCTTTCGGATTAAATTCACGGGTTGCAATGACCGTCGGCGTTTTGATATCGTCATAAAATTTAAAAATGCCAACTTCCTTTCCGTGGCTGAACGTGCCTTCATACCGCAGTCTTTTTGACTCAGGATAATAACCTTTCCAAAGCCCGTCTTTATTGCCTTTAGCATCCAGTTTGTTGAAGTCGGTTTGCGCTAAAATGCAGTGATTAGCAACAAAAAACAACAACAAGACTGCGGAAAAACAAAGTTTATTACTCATTTAAAATCGACTTAAAGTTCGTACTGATAACTACAAATGCATTAATTTATTTTGTCAAAACTACATTATTATTTGTTGTGTTATGGTAATAAAGTTGGGCGCCTAAATAGATTAACAATCATTTTGTTTAACATAAAGGTGGAGATTTTGAAATAATAAAGTTCATTTTACAATAAAAAAACCAAGTAATCGTTACTATTTCTTAGTAGCCTCCATGAAAATTAATAGTAAACACTCGTTAACGATATAATAAACTTTCATTTTGTTTAACACTTTTTATGAAAAAATTAAACAATCGTACCAATTTGTTCTATAGGTTTGCAATTCAACTAAACACAATTTAATTATGAAAAAAAATCTTAAAACTATTTTGTTAGCATTTATTGCTATTTCGTCGTTAACAATCACTTCATGCAGTGATGATGATGATGATTCGACACCAGCGGTTGACAATACTATTACGGGTGTTGCCTCAAGAACCGCTAACTTGTCTACTTTGGTTAGCGCGCTCAACCGAGCTGGATTAGCTTCTACACTGCAGGGAAGTGGTCCATTTACAGTTTTTGCACCAACCAATGCTGCTTTTTCTACTTTCTTAACGGCTAATGGCTATGCCAACATTGATGCGGTTCCTGTAGCTGCTTTGAAAGAAATTTTACTTAACCATGTGGTAAACGGAGAAAATCTTTCTACTTCATTAACTACCGGCTATGTTAAAACCTTAGGAAAAGGAGCTGCATCTACAACAAATACATTAAGCATGTACATTAATAAAACTAGCACAGTTCGTATCAACGGAGTTGCTACAGTTACCACTGCTGATGTTGATGCTTCGAATGGCGTAGTACATATCGTTGATGCAGTCATTGGTTTACCAACAATCGTAACACATGCTGTAGCCAACCCAGATTTTGATACTCTTGAAGCTGCGTTGGGTTATAATCCTGCATCAAACTTTATTGGCGTATTATCAGGAGCCACTAGTTCGCCTTTCACCGTGTTTGCCCCAACCAACGCAGCATTTGGAGATTTTCTAACTGAAACAACTTATTCAGGTTTGGCAGCTATTCCTGCAAACGTTTTAGAAAAAACTTTAAAATACCACGTTGTTACAAGCACCAATGCATTAGCAGCTTCTTTATCTAATGATCAAGTAATTGGAACATTTTCTGGACAAAATGTGACGGTAAAAACTTCACCAACGCGTTTGAGAGACGTGAGCGGTAGAGATTGTAATATTGTAAACACAGATGTTCAATGTTCAAATGGTGTGATTCACGTGTTGAGCAAAGTTTTATTACCTACTTTCCCATAATAACACTTTTTAAAATTTAATAAGCCTTCCTAACCGAAGGCTTTTTTTATGCGTAAAATTTACTACTTATCAATAATATTATCGCTCATCAGTTCACTTTTATTCTTCGCATATTCATAGCCTTGAAGCCACCAATCTTTCATTTTATTTTTATTGAAAACCAGTGCGTTATTCGTAAGCTGCGTCGGCGTATAATATAAATTGAGTTTTACATTTTTGTTATTTGCCGCCAATTTTCCAATCGTAATATCATGTTTTTCAACCTGATCTAAAAGTGTTTGAAACAAATCAACCATCAATGAAAATGGGTTTTTACCGATGCGTCTCGGTGCTGTTTGAACTTCAGTTTCGAGTATGATCACATCAATTTCAGTGGCGCCACGGTTGATCGCTTCCCGAATCGGAACCAAACTCGAAAACCCACCATCGCCGTAATCGCAGCCGTCTTTAGAAGCCAAAGTCATGAATGGAATGTAGTTGCACGAGATCCAAATCCAGTCGCAGAACGCCTCATAATCGAAATCCCGGATGCACTTATATTCTACATCATTCTTCGAAAGGTTCGTCACCGTGACCACAATTTCGGTCTTCGACATTTTAAGTTGGTTAAATTCCGACAGTGTGAAATTGTTTTTGATGTAATGCCGCAATTGCTGACTTTCACCAAAAGTTCGCCTGCCGCGCAGAAACTGCAGTAATACGTTAAAATGATTGATGCCTACCGTATCGATGCCGTTTTTATGCTTAACCACAAAAGGGTTGACATCGAAAATATGGTGCATCGCTACTTCCGTATACACATTGCGGATTTTCTCGACGTTGCCCAATGCCAAGTGCGGAATCAGCAAGCTTCCCGTTGATGTTCCCAGCAACAAATCATATTCGCAGCGTTTTTCTTCGAGCAGGTATTGCGCAACGCCGCCACCAAAAGCGCCTTTACTTCCACCGCCGGATATTACTAGTGCTTTCATTTAATTATTTTTCGTCCAACAAACGCTGTAAATGGGTTTTCTCGCGAATCGGTAATTGTGCCCGAATCGAGGCAAATATATTTCTATATTTCTGTTCTTTGAGAAGTTTGCGGATATTGTCTTTACAAAATTTGACAAACTGCCAACGGTGATGTGCGGTTCCGTAGGTCAAACCTCGTAATACGTCTTCGGTGTAGATTTCTAAATTCAGTAGTTTCTGCAAAGCTTGCTGCTGTACGTTCGAATCGTAATTGGTGCCGGTGAACGCGATCAATTGCAGGTAGATTTTAATTTTTTCCTGCGCATCGCGTGAAGTCAGATACGCCAAGTACAAATGCATAAACTTCAAGTTTTTGTCTTGAAAACCAACCCAGTTTTTTGAAGTTTCAACATATTTTTTTTGATGTAGCGGAAACTGTTTCCACAGATTAAACAGTGCCGCTTCCTGCGTTTCATAGGATTTGTCTTGTAAAAGCGTCTCATATTGGTCTCGAAACGATTCCGGTATATTTGTGAATGTATTGGCGACTGCTTGGCGAACATGCAATTCGTTGGTTTCCAGCGCGGCTTTCAACAAATATTCTTTCTCCTCAAACGTATTTGAAACGGCTTGGTAAACGAGCAATTCTTTAATCGGATAATAGGCGTCACTTTTCATGATTTCAAGTATGGCTACCCGATCTTTAACCAATGATAAAGGCTGATTGACAAGTTGTACATACTGCTTCAAAAAATCATTCTTCAGCAGCAAAACCATGTCTTCTTCAGGAAACACGGCGCTTTCGAGCCATCTTTTTCTAAACGCGGTGGTATTGAAATCCGAAACTAAATTCACTTCATCAAGGAAATCACTTGTGGTTACGTTTTGATACGCGTATTTTTTCAAATAGTTTTTCACAGCGGCATCGAACTTTTCGTCACCAATAATTTCATGCATGACATGCAGTGCCATGGCTCCTTTCTGATAGAAAGACAACGCGCTCGCTTTTTCATTCAAAAGTGGGATCGTATCGGTTTTAGCAGCTTCAATCAACTGCTTTGAAATGCTGTATAATTTGTTGTAAAAATAATCCTCGCCATAAACAGATCGCTCCGCAAGCAACGCATAATACGTCGCAAAACCTTCTTGCAACCAATGGTCTTTACCCGATTGCGCGGTTACCAAGTCACCAAACCACTGGTGCGCCAATTCATGGGCGTTGACGTTGAGATAAGACCTGTCGTTCGACCCAATACTATCAACAACAAAATCTCTGGAAAACACCGTTGCTGATGTATTTTCCATGCCAGCATATAGAAAATCGCGAACCGGAATTTGGCGGTAAATTTTCCACGGGTAAGGCACGCCGATCTTGCTTTCTAGAAAATCAAACACTGATTTGCTGTTGCGGTAAGTCGGTTCCACTTTATTGCCGTCATCCTTTTCGTAATAAAACTCTAATGGCGTCAGTGAATTCGAAACAATTTGCTGCTTGCGAAAATGCCCGATTGCAATCATCACCAAGTAGCTGCTCATCGGATGATTCATGCGGTAACTCCACACAATATCATCACCTTGTTTTTTCTTTTTGATCAAATCGCCGTTGCAGATCACTTCAAAACTTTTTTGGAAAGTGACCTCCAAACTAAACGCGACTTTCTCGTTCACATCATCAAAACTTGGAAGCCAATGGCTTGTGTATTTGCCCTGCCCTTGCGTCCAAATTTGCCCTTGAACTTCCTCTGGCGTATCAATTTGCGTATTGAAATCCCAGTTGACGAAATACATCGTTTGGGTTGGAAATGCCTCGTATGAAAAAGTCAAGATATTACTGCCGGTTTTGAAGCCTTCAAACAACAGCAATTGCTTTCTGTTTTCTAAAAATCTCACCGACTGATTGTTGATTTTGACCTCCGTGAAAGTCATTTTTTGTGCATCGATCCGAATGGTATCAATCTTTGTTTTTACCTCAAAATTGTAAGTAACGGTCCCCACTACATTGCGTTTTATGGGATTGATTTCAAGCGAAGCCTGCAGGGTTTTAAAGTCTACCGACTTGGTCTGCTGGGCGATAATGATCGAGGTAAAAAAGAAAAAAAAACAATAACGCATAGTTGTGGTTTATAACTTGGGCGTACAAATATACAGAGAGTTACTTCAATTTTTGCATGATTAAATTTACATGTTTTCCACTTTAAAATTAAAACTTATCTTCGCTATCACTATTTTTAACCACAACGATCACATCGCGATGTCGAATCTTCTTCAAACTCCTATCGAATATCTTAAAGGCGTCGGTCCGATCCGTGGCGGCTTACTTCGAAAAGAACTCGGCATCAACACTTATGAGGATTTCATCCAATGCTATCCGAATCGCTACATCGACAGAACGCGGTATTATAAGATCAATGAATTGCGAAACCAGCCTGCAGAAGTGCAACTAATCGGCAAAATCATTGCTCTTAAAATGGTTGAACAAAAAAGAGGTAAAAGACTGGTGGCGAATTTCGTAGATGACACAGGGCAGCTAGAATTAATTTGGTTTCAAGGCCATAAGTGGATCAAAGAAAATCTCCAGCTCAACGTGCCTGTTGTGCTCTTCGGCAAATGCACATTGTTTAACAACACGTTTTCGATGTCGCATCCCGAAATCGAATTATTGAAGGAACACGAACAAAACCTACGCTCGGCAATGCAGCCCGTATACCCATCGACTGAAACGCTCGCCAACCGTGGACTCACAAGCCGCACCGTTTCAAAATTGATGCAGCAGTTGTTCCTAGAAGTGCACAGTCTGTTTGGTGAAACGCTACCGCAATATCTGATCGATGCATTAAAACTAATGCCGAAAAAAGATGCGTTATTCAACATCCATTTTCCAAAAAGCACTGATGCTTTAGCCAAAGCACAGTTCCGTTTGAAGTTCGAAGAATTATTTTTCATCCAACTGCAACTGATTACAAAAAATCTGATTCGCAAGCACAAAATCAAAGGGCATGCGTTTGAGCACGTCGGAGAAAATTTCAATACTTTCTTTCAAAATCACTTGCCGTTTGCGTTAACCAATGCACAAAAACGTGTACTCAAAGAAATCAGAAACGATATGGGCAATCCCGCTCAAATGAACCGATTGCTGCAGGGCGATGTGGGCTCCGGAAAGACCATCGTGGCATTCATGAGCATGTTACTAGCCTTGGACAATGGCTTCCAATCGTGCTTGATGGCGCCGACCGAAATACTTGCCAACCAACACTTTATTGGCTTGAATGAATTGGCTAAGTCATTAAATATCAATATTAAAATATTAACGGGTTCAACGAAAACTTCCGAAAGAAAAATCATTCATGAAGCCCTTGAGGATGGCAGTTTGCATATCATCATCGGAACCCATGCGCTGCTTGAAGATAAAGTCAAATTTAAAAATCTAGGCTTGGCAATCATTGATGAGCAGCATCGTTTTGGAGTGGAGCAGCGTTCTAAATTGTGGCAGAAAAATGAAATTCCGCCACACGTTTTGGTGATGACCGCAACACCAATTCCAAGGACACTGGCGATGAGCTTGTACGGCGATCTTGATATTTCGGTGATCGATGAATTGCCGCCGGGACGAAAGCCCATTCAAACCGTGCATCGCTTTGATACGAACCGTTTGAAAGTGTGGAAATTCATTCGTGATGAAATCGCCATGGGCCGACAGATCTACATTGTTTATCCGTTAATTCAGGAATCAGAAAAAATGGACTTCAAAGATTTAATGGATGGCTATGAAAGCATCTCGCGTGATTTCCCGTTGCCGCAGTATTCCATTTCAATCGTGCATGGGAAAATGAAACCCGCCGATAAGGATAGCGAAATGAAACGATTTTCGGAAGGCAAAACCAACATTATGGTGGCTACAACAGTGATTGAAGTTGGCGTCAACATTCCAAACGCCAGCGTCATGATAATTGAAAGCGCAGAGCGTTTTGGCTTATCGCAATTACATCAATTGCGCGGTCGGGTTGGTCGTGGAGCCGAACAGAGTTATTGCATCCTAATGACTTCACACAAATTATCGAGCGACAGCAAAACCCGTATGGAAACCATGTGCCGTACCAACGACGGTTTTGAAATTGCGGAAGTCGACCTAAAACTTCGCGGTCCGGGCGACCTTATGGGCAAACAGCAAAGTGGAGTGCTAAATCTTCAAATAGCAGATATCGTTCGCGACAAAGATATTCTTATGATTGCGCGACATGAAGCTGTAAAACTCTTAAAAGAAGATTCGTCCATGCAGAAACCTGAACATGCCAACCTGAGAGCAGTTTTCATTGCATTATCTAAGAAAAAAAATATCTGGAACTACATCAGCTAGCACACATTACAAATTTGTACATACAAGTGTTAAATAAAATTTAACGGTCCGAACTTTACAGTTTCTAAAACCTAAATTTGTTTGCTTCACTTCATTGCTACAAATCATGAAATTAAAATACATTGCATATACCCTGCTCATCATTGCATTCGGTGCCTTTATCGCGTATCGGATAACCCAAAATAAAAATAAAGACGGCGACAGTAAAGATAAAGGTGGAAAAAATAAAGTCATGAGTGTTAGTGGCATTGTCGTCAAACTGCAAACCTTCGATAACAATCTTTCGCTTTCTGGCGCTATCGAAGCTAACGAACAAGTTGAAATCCGCAGTGAAGTTTCAGGCATTGTCAAAAGCATCAATTTTCAGGAAGGCAGCAACGTCAGCAAAGGTCAGTTGCTTTTTAAAGTCGATGACGTCGAACTCCGAGCCCAACTTGGTCAAGCCAAAACAAAAGAAGGATTGACATCTGAAAACGAACGCCGCGCAAAACTGCTACTTCAGAAAGAAGCAATCAGCCAAGAGGAATATGATGTGGCCAGAGCGGATTTAAGATCGGCGCAGTCGCAAAGTCAATTGATCGGCGCACAAATAGCAAAAACAGCCGTCAGAGCACCATTTTCAGGAAAGATCGGACTGCGCAATATTTCTCCAGGAACGTATATCACACCGACAATTTTAGTCGCGAATTTGGTTAACATTGGGAAGTTAAAAATCACCTTTTCGATTCCTGAAAAGTACGCCACTGAAATTAAAGCAAACACTACGTTGCAGTTCACCGTGGCCAATTCACCAAAGAATTACACCGCAAAAATATACGCAATTGAACCCGGCATTGAAGCCACGACAAGAACACTTCAAGTCAGAGCGATTGCGGAAAATAGCGACGGAAAATTGTTACCTGGCACTTTTGCCAATGTCGAATTACCGCTAAGCATTATCAAAGATGCGATTGTCGTACCAACAGAAGCGATCGTACCGGTACAAAAAGGAAAGAAGGTTTTCATATCCGAAAACGGGAAAGCCAAAGAAATTATGGTTGAAACTGCTACCCGAACCGATGCTTCGATTTTGGTATTGTCAGGTTTAAAAGCTGGAGACACGTTGATTACATCAGGTGTGATGGCATTGACAGCGGATGCTGAAGTTAAAGTTAAAGTCAATTAAATTCAGTTTTTCAAATCTAAAATCCTAAATCTAACGCAAGGCATTTGATACTAAGAGGAGAATGTTCCGTGTACATTCGGTAATTTAAATCACAGCGCAGCGGCATAAAAATCTGAATCCCAATGAGTTTATCCACCATCAGCATCAAACGTCCCGTACTCACTATTGTACTTAATCTGACGATTATCTTGTTCGGCGTGATTGGTTACACCTTTTTGGGCGTTCGGGAATTTCCATCCATTGATCCGGCGCAGATTTCGATTCGAACAGATTACGCAGGCGCGAATTCAGACATCATCGAATCGCAAATCACTGAACCCATCGAAAAAGCCATCAATTCGATTGACGGAATCAAGAACATCACTTCTTCAAGCGTTCAAGGCACGAGCAACATTACGGTCGAATTCAATCTTAATAAAGATTTAGAAACTGCGGCCAATGACGTGCGTGATAAGGTGGCGATTGCGGCGAAAGGCTTACCCAAAGATATCGATGCACCACCGGTAGTTTCTAAAGCGGATGCGAATGCCGACGCGATTATTTCGATGACGATTCAAAGCGATTCTCGAAGTCCACTTGAACTGAGTGATTATGCCGAAAATGTGATCGGGCCTCGATTGGAGACGATCCCAGGTGTCAGCGGCATCCAGATTTGGGGTCAGAAAAAATATGCAATGCGCCTTTGGATTGATCCGATAAAACTCGCGGCATACGGCTGCACGGTTTCGGATGTGAAGGATGCATTAAGCCAGCAAAATGTTGAATTGCCTTCAGGAAAACTCACCGGAAACAATACCGAACTCACCGTTAAAACCGTTGGAAATCTCGATAAACCCGAAGAATTCAACAATATTATAATCAAAAGTGACGGCGGAAAAACGGTACGTTTTAGTGATATCGGTTTCGCGAATCTGGGTCCAGAAAATCTAGAAACCCAGATGTCTCAATCGGGTCTTCCGCTGGTAGGTGTCGCCATTGTGCCTCTTCCGGGTGCAAACTACCTCGATATTTCGAAAGAGTTCTATACAAAATACGAAGCCCTGCAGCAAGATCTACCCAAAGATGTGAAACTCAACATTGCGATCGACAACACTGTTTTCGTCAAAAAATCTGTACTCGAAGTTGCTGAAACCTTAGGAATTTCATTGCTGCTGGTGATCATGATTATTTATTTATTTTTTAGAGATTGGGCGATTGCGTTCAGACCACTTATTGATATTCCGGTATCGTTGATTGCAACGTTCTTCATTATGTGGTTATTCGGATTCTCGATTAATGTTCTTACACTTTTAGCAATCGTGCTCGCGACAGGTTTAGTTGTCGACGACGGAATTGTGGTTACCGAAAATATCTTCAAAAAAGTCGAAGAAGGCATGTCGCCCATCGAAGCGGCCATCAAAGGTTCGAACGAGATTTTCTTCGCTGTAATTTCGATATCGATTACACTTGCAGCCGTATTCCTACCGGTTATCTTCCTCGATGGATTTGTCGGTCGACTGTTCCGTGAATTTGGCGTCGTCATTGGCGCTGCCGTTCTGATCTCTGCTTTTGTTTCCCTGACATTGACGCCCATGCTGAACGCCTATTTAATGAAAAGCGGTGAGCAAAAGAAATCAAAATTCTACGTGCTTACTGAACCGTATTTTGTGAAAATGAACCAATCCTATGCGAGCAATTTGCAAAGTTTCATGAAAAGGAAATGGCTCAGTTTTCCAATTCTCATTGCCTGTTTTGGGTTGATTTACCTGTTCTTTACTGTACTCCAAAAAGAAACCGCACCTTACGACGACCGCAGTGGAATGATGATGTCGATCACTACAGCGGAAGGTTCATCTTATGAGTACACCAATCGTTTTATGCAGGAAATGTCGCAACTGATCGACGATTCTATTCCCGAAAAAAGAGTTGCATTGGTGATCACAGCTCCGGGTTTCAACGCCTCGGCAACCAATAGCGGTAGGATTCGACTTTCGTTGGTGCAGCCTGAAGACCGCGAACTTTCCCAAAAAGAAATCGCGGCAAGTCTGACCAAGTGGACAAAAAAATACCCCGAAGCGAAGACTTCTGTCACGGAGCAGCCGACCATCGCAGTCAATAAACGCGGTGGTTTGCCGATTCAGTATATCATTCAAGCGCCTAATTTTGAGAAGCTGCAGGAAAAAATTCCACAGTTTATGGAGGAAGCCGGGAAAGACGCAACGTTTGCGATGACGGATGTCAATCTTAAATTCAATAAACCGGAGATTAATGTAACCATCGATCGCGAAAAAGCCGAAAGTTTAGGAATTTCCGTGCTCGATATTGCACAAACCCTACAACTTTCCTTCAGCGGACAGCGTTTTGGTTATTTCATCATGAATGGA
>JANPJB010000116.1:0-2712 GCA_031425295.1 Flavobacterium sp.
TTCATTATCGTTGCAGATTTTACAGGCGCATTTTTCGACGTTTTATTTAAAAAATTCGGAGAACGGGAAAAGCATTTTAAAAACCGCATTGAACTTACCGCTAAACGAATATCAAAAAGCCGACGTCAAAATGGAATTGGCTGATATTCTTTTGTATGAAGAGAAATTCAATCAGGCATTGATCTACTATTCACAAATTGAAGGCGATTTAAAAAATGCCGTGGTCGGTCACGAAGCGAGTTTGAAAGCCGCGAAAACCAGTTATTTTAAAACGGATTTTCAGTGGGCGCAGAAACAATTCAAAGAATTAAAATCGGCTTCCACACAACTTATCGCGAACGATGCTTTAGAATATTTTCTGTTGATCAATGACAATACTATAGCCGATTCAACACAAACGGCACTGAAGCAATTCGCGCATGCCGATTATCTGTTGTACAAAAACAAAAACCAAGAAGCCTTAAGTCAGTTTCAAACGATTTTAAAAAGTTTCAAAGGACAGGAAATCGAAGCCGTGACGCTGTATCGATTAGGGAAAATCTATGAGAAACTTGGCGATGACGCTACGGCGTTGGTTCAATACCAAGCGATTATTGATCAGCATAAAGACGGCATCTATATTGACGAAGCTTATTATTTTGCGGCCGAAATCTACAACAAGCAAGGCAACATCGAAAAAGCAAAAACGCATTACGAGCAGATTATTTTCCACCACGAAGACAGTATTTATTTTACCGATGCGAGGAAGAAATTCAGACAACTGCGCGGCGATACGACACTCTAACGGCTTAGCCAAATAACCGAATCACATGTTATTATACAACGTTACCATCAATATCGACGACAGCGTTCACGACCAATGGCTCCGCTGGATGCAGGACAAACACATACCAGAAGTATTGTCTACAGGAAAATTCTCATCCGCGCGCATGGTCAAAGTCCTCGTGACCGAAGAAATGGGCGGTCAAACCTACGCGATCCAATATGCGACCGATAGTAAAGCCACGTTAGAGAAATACTATCAAGAAGATGCTCCTCGACTGCGCGGTGAAAGCGAACGTTTGTTTGGCGATAAAATGCTTGCCTTCAGAACCGAGCTTGAAGTATTGTCGGAATTCTGGCCGAATAGCAATTAGTTTAAAAAGGATTATTCGATTTGTAATCCGTGGCAAAAAACATACAATATAAACTTTGCGTCTCTGCGTCTTTGCGAGCAAAAAACAACCATGGAAAAAGTAACAGCCAAAAAACACCTCGGACAACATTTCCTCAAAGACGAAGGCATTGCACAAGCGATTGCCGACACATTGAATTTCGAAGGTTATCATGACATTCTTGAAATTGGTCCCGGAATGGGCGTCTTAACAAAGTATCTTTTAGAAAAACCAACGACCACTTATGTGATTGAAATCGATACCGAATCGGTCACATATCTCGAAAATAATTACCCAAAACTGCAAGGCAAGATCATCGCCAAAGATTTCTTGAAATACAACATCAATGAGGTTTTTGAAGGCAGACCGTTCGCAATCATAGGTAATTTCCCATACAATATTTCAACGCAGATCGTGTTTAGAATGCTCGAATTGCGACATCAAATACCCGAATTCTCCGGCATGTTCCAACGAGAAGTCGCCCAGCGCATCTGTGAAAAAAAGGGCAGCAAAGCCTACGGAATCCTATCCGTTTTGGTACAAGCATTTTATGATGCCGAATATTTGTTTACCGTCAATGAAGATGTTTTCATTCCACCGCCAAAAGTAAAATCAGGGGTTTTGCGGTTACGCAGAAAAGAAAATTTCACATTGCCTTGCAGCGAAAAATTACTGTTCACCGTAGTAAAAACAGCCTTTCAACAACGCAGAAAAACCATGCGCAACAGCTTAAAAACTTTAAATTTAAGCGATAATTTAAGAGAAGATGCTATCTTTGACCTCCGACCGGAACAATTGTCAGTGGAACAATTTATCGGGTTGACTCAAAAAATAGAAGCCGATGGAATTTAAAATCAGCAAAGATCTAATTCTACAATTAGAGCAACTTATTCAAAATAAAAATGACGATCAACTCGAAATTTTATTGAATGATTTGCACCATGCTGATATTGCAGAAATCCTTGATGAACTCGATTTCGATGAAGCGACCTATATTTTTAAGGTACTCGATAGCGAGAAAACCGCTGAAATCCTACTAGAACTCGAAGACGACTTACGCGAAAATATCCTGAGTCGCCTATCTCCAAAAGAAATTGCGGAAGAGCTTGATGAGCTTGAAACCAACGACGCAGCAGATATTATAGCGGAACTTTCTAAAAACAGAAAAGAGGAAGTAATCTCCGAGCTGCAAGACGTTGAACACGCAAAAGACATCGTCGATTTACTTCGTTATGATGAAGATACCGCGGGTGGGATCATGCACAAAGAGCTCGTTAAAGTCAATGAAAACTGGAATGTACTGACGTGCGTCAAAGAAATGAGAATCCAGGCGGAAAATATTTCTCGTGTACATTCAATTTATGTTGTCGATGACGAAGACCGACTCAAAGGCAGATTGTCTTTAAAAGATCTGCTAACCACTTCAACCAAAACCCCAATCCGCGATATTTACATCAGCAAACTCAACTCGGTGAAAGTCGATGCTGAAGATGTAGAAGTCGCGCGGATCATGCAGAAATATGACCTCGAAGCCATTCCCGTAGTTGATGAGCTTGGT
>JANPJB010000117.1:0-2605 GCA_031425295.1 Flavobacterium sp.
GACAAGGTTCGTTTCATTTCAGAATTTTTGGCTTTGGTAATGAAACATGTTGTAAAAAATTAACCCTACCTAAAAAGAAGATATTTAAAACTTCACATTAGTGAAAAGCACAAACGGTATCAGCTACAGAGAGAAAACAAAAAAATGTGATGACGTCGATTTTTTTCTTAATCTTTGCAACGCTTTAAGCTGCGTAAAAAATTAATTATCAATATATTGAAATGAAAAAATCTGTTTTTATCTTATTTTTTGTCTTCATTGCCCATACCACAGCACATAGCCAATGCTGGAAATCCATTGCTGCAGGGTATGCGCACATGTTTGCGATTGCCGAAAATGGCACACTGTGGGCTTGGGGTAAAAATGCGAGTGGGGAATTGGGCGACGGAACTAACGTCAATAAAAACTTGCCCGTACAAGTGGGTACCGATACCAATTGGAAAGAAGTTTCCGCAGGAATGGCGGGAATTTATTGTCACACAATTGCGGTAAAAACGGATGGTACGCTATGGACTTGGGGCAGCAATACGCGCGGTCAACTCGGCGATGGCACTAACATCAGTAGAAATTATCCTGTACAAATTGGAGCAGATACCGATTGGAAAACCGTTGCTGCGGGATTTGATCACTCCATCGCTATCAAAAACAATGGCACCTTGTGGGGTTGGGGAAATTCGTCAAGTTTTGCATTGATAGGGTTTCCAAGCGGTGTTGATGTCTTGGCACCGGAACAAAGAAATATGGATACGAACTGGCTGAAAGCTTCGGCGGGTGACCGCGTTACCTTGGCACTCAAAACAAATAATACGGTTTGGGGCTGGGGATACAACCAAGGCGATATGCTTAATCTTCCTGCGCAGGGTCAAACCGTTCAATATCCAACGCAAAGGCAGTACAACGGCACCAATGTGCGCCATACGACCGTCGGACTAGCGGTAAGCTATGATATCCTCACCAATAATGTGCTAACCCAATCAGGCGATATCTATAACGGTACAAATCCTGTGTATGTAAAAGATGCGGACGCCGGACGCTATACTGTCAACGTGATTAAAACCAATAATACTTTATGGTTTATAGGAAAAAGGATGGGCGAAGGGACCCAGGTCGATTATCCGTTGACCCAAATCGGTACTGCAAACAATTGGAAAACAGTAAGTCTTGGAGATCAGATTGCCGCCGGTATTGATAATGGCGGAAATTTGTGGACATGGGGCTACAACTTTCACGGCGCATTAGGGGTTGGTACCAATGGTGTCGGTGTTGATTCTACTGTGCCACTGCTAGTTGCGTGCCCGAATGCTTTGAGCAATACCAATTTCAATGCTGCATCAACACTGATACTTTTTCCCAATCCGGCTCAGAATAGCGTAACGCTTACCGCTAACACTGCTATCAATCGCTTAATTATCATGGATGTGGTAGGCAAAGAACTGCTGAGCCAAACCTACAGTGAAACTTCTGTAGAGGTCGATGTGAGCCAATTCAGTAAAGGAGTGTACTTTTTTCAAGTGTTTTCAGTATCCGGACAAAGTCAAATCAAGTTTGTTAAAAATTAAGCATATTTAGTTTTGATAATTGTGGACGCCTTCCGATTTTGGAACCTTTCCCGTTCCATTGGTTGCACCATTCGTTCCCGTATTGTCAGCGGCGCTTCCTCTATGTTGTGTTCCACAGGATAATACAATCGAAGTAGCCACGACCAACAACAGCATTTTAATTCTTAGTATCGTTTTCATAACAGTCTAATTAAGGTTAAAGTAAATTTAGAAATCATTCCACTCGACCTTGCTACAACTTTCCGATTTACTCTTATAAAATTATGACACAGATCGCAAACTTTGCCTTTGTGACGTTTTGAACGGTACTTACTTTATCCTATATTTGCATCTTCAAAAACACGCATTATTATGTTCGATAATTTAAGTGATAAATTAGACAAAGCATTCCATATCCTCAAAGGCCATGGAAAAATCACCGAGGTCAATGTTGCTGAGACTTTAAAAGAAGTGCGTCGGGCGTTATTGGATGCCGATGTCAACTTCAAAATCGCGAAAGAATTTACCACGAAAGTAAAAGAAAAAGCGATCGGTCAAAACGTACTGACGACTTTACAACCGGGACAACTTTTAGTGAAGTTAGTAAAAGATGAACTCACCGAACTCATGGGCGGGGAAGTTGCCGGGATCAACCTTTCTGGAAATCCAACCGTGATATTGATGTCAGGTCTCCAAGGTTCGGGTAAAACCACTTTCTCAGGAAAACTTGCTAATTTCCTTAAAACCAAGAAAAATAAAAAACCATTATTGGTCGCTTGTGATGTCTATCGTCCTGCGGCAATCAACCAGCTGCATGTGGTCGGAGATCAGATCGGTGTTGAGGTTTACTCAGAATTGGGTAACAACAATCCCGTAGAAATTTCCCTTAATGCCATCAAATACGCAAAAGAAAAAGGCTATAATGTAGTCATTGTCGATACCGCCGGTCGTTTGGCTGTCGATGAGGAAATGATGACCGAAATCGCCAATGTCCACAAAGCCATTCAACCGCAAGAGACTTTATTTGTAGTCGATGCGATGACCGGACAAGATGCCGTGAATACTGC
>JANPJB010000118.1:0-21620 GCA_031425295.1 Flavobacterium sp.
TTTGTTTTCTCTCTGTAGCTGATACCGTTTGTGCTTTTCACTAATGTGAAGTTTTAAATATCTTCTTTTTAGGTAGGGTTAATTTTTTACAACATGTTTCATTACCAAAGCCAAAAATTCTGAAATGAAACGAACCTTGTCATATACCTTTTTGCTCTTGTCTTTTCTCGCTCACGCCCAAGTCAAAAATATTTTTGATGTAGCGAGAAAAGGAAACCTACAAAATGTTGAATCAATCTACAATGACAATCCGAGTTTGATTGACAGCACTGATGATCGAAAATCGAGCCCGTTGATTCTCGCGTGTTATCGCGGCAATACTGAGGTTGCATTGTTTCTAGCTGATAAAACCAAAAATATCAATTACAACTCCGGCATGGGAACGGCATTGATGGCTGCAGTAATGTCTGGAAATGAAAATATTATTAAGAAACTAATCATTCATAAAGCCGATTTAAATCAAACGGATAGCAGTGGAAAAACGGCTTTGATTTACGCCACCTTTTTCAATAAAACAGACATCGTCAAAATATTGCTGAAGGCAGGGGCGGCTAAAAATGCTACAGATGCGGATGCAAGGACGGCTTTAGACTACGCCACTTTCAATAAAAATACAGAGCTCATCATTCTACTAGACAAACAGCAATAACCTAATAAATAAATCTAAAATGAAAACAATGAAAAAAACCTATCTCCTACTGTTATGCTTCGGGCTACTGCAATTAGTTAGTGCGCAGCAAAAAGAAACGCCGTTAACCACCATGGGCGGCATGAAAGTAAAAATCAATTTGGATGCTGCCACATCTTTGGCTACAATCACAATGGTCGGCCCATCGACGAAATGGTTTTCCATTGGTTTAAGCACCTCGACGATGGCAACAAATAAAGACGTTATGACTTTTGGAACGACACTTTTAGACCAGTATTTTACTTCAAACGGTCACGTAGCGCCAACAACAGATGCTACTAATAATTTGACGCTTGTCAGCAATACCGTAGCAGGAACGACGCGCACTGTAGTATTCACTCGCCCTTTTAATACCGGCGATACAAAAGATTATACGTTCGCGTATTCGATCACTACTTTGAATATTGTTTGGGGCATCGGACCATCCACAACGGTCACGAGCGAGCATTCGACTTTCGGAACAAAAACACTGACTTTTGCGGCGGTACTCGGAACGGAAAACTTCAGTACGTTGCAGGATATAGCCATCTATCCGAATCCTTCAAATGGCATTTTTAATATTTCTAAAAATAGCATGATCAGTATCGATAAGATTCGTGTTTTCGACATCAATGCTAAATTATTGAAAGAAATCAGTACTGAAATCACAGACCAAAACCACACCATCGATTTGACGGAGTTGCAACGCGGCGTATATTTTATGGAACTGTCGAATGCTACAGATCAAACCGTCAAAAAGATCATCATTAATTAAAAAGTAATCCAATGAAAAAATCAAGAATTATAGCATTTTTACTGCTTTTGATCATCGTAATCGGAATGTGGAGTTACAATTACGCAATGCACGGCGGCGCCAGAAATTTGTCTGAAGAAGCCGTGTGCTATACCGTAACATCAAAAAATATTACTGCTGAATTTACCACGGATCCGTTTTTAGCCAATAGGAAATATCTTGATCGAGCTGTAGCCGTCAAAGGTACCGTCACTCATAAAAAAGGCAATGAAATCATCCTCGATAATGTTGTCGTATGCGTCTTATCAAACCCAAACGATTCTATAAAAATCAGTCAGTCTATTACTTTAAAAGGACGGATTGTAGGCTATGACGATATGATGGAAGAAATAAAACTCGACCAATGCGCCCCGATACAATCTTAAAAAACATGACTTTAAAAAACACCATCGCTTTACTTTTTGTCGTTTTTATGGCAGGCCAGCTCCAAGCGCAAGACGATTTATTGAATCAACTGGATTCCATTAAACCCACTGAAAAACAAGTTGAAATGGCTGCTTTCAAAGGCTTGCAGGTTTGCAGCATGCAGTCGACCAAGCTCCCAATAAAAGGAGAATGGTATTTTTTGGTTTCCCACCGTTTTGGCGATCTCAAGGAAGGCATCAATAATTTTTTCGGGTTGGATAACGCGTTGACCCGAATTGGAGGAATCTATGGGGTTGCAAATTGGTTATCGGTCGGAGCCTCACGTCATACGTTTAATAAAACTTTTGAACTTTCCACGAAGTACATGCTCGTGAGTCAAAAAACAGATGGATTTCCAATCTCGATCGTGGGTTATAATTCGATGGATATCAATTCCTCAAAATTTGACAAAGAAGAGTTCCCGAACTTTAGCAATACCAACCGCTTGGCTTACACTTCACAGTTGTTGATTTCAAGGAAATTTAATGAATCCGTTTCGTTTGAAATCAATCCGATTTGGGTGCACAAAAATTTATACGATGCGCAACCCGGAACGGAAAAGAAAGATCAAATGCTCATTGCGGGTGGCGGACGATGTAAACTATCGAAAAGAATCAGTTTCAATTTAGAATATGCGTATCGAATCAGTGAACCTGAAAAAGAAATGTATCATAATCCACTCACCGCGGGCTTTGATATTGAGACTGGCGGTCACGTATTTCAATTGGTATTCTCAAATTCACAAGCCATGAACGATGTGGCTTATTTTACCAATGGCACCGGAAAATGGAACGGCGGAAGCCTTTATTTTGGATTTAACCTGTATAGAGTATTTTAATTATGAAGTCACTAAAAATAGCCAAACCATTCGCGGTTCTAATCGCTTTGTTGCTGGTTTCCTGCGCGTCGAATACGTACGAAGAAATTGCCGGCGTCGTTGATAACCCAACCTATGAAGCCAACGTAAAAGGCATTGTGGATGACAAATGTAATTCGTGTCACAACCCTGAATACGGCCAAGAGCCTTACCTGCAGACCTATACTTTGGTAAAGGAAGCTTGTGAAAATGGTTCGTTGTTGTGCCGGATTGACGGCAGTTGTGGCTCAATTATGCCCACAAGCGGAAAAATGCCCAAGGCGAGAATCGACATTATACAAAACTGGGCTTTACAAGGCTACATTGAACAATAAAAAAACACGAAATTATGAAAAGAATACTGATCATTGTGCTGTCGTTATTGGCCGGAGAAGCCATGATATCACAAAAAGTGATGACGCGTTCAGGAACAATTAAATTCGATGCATCAATGCCGGATTTAGTTGAAATCGCTGCAACCAATTCAGGTGCTTCCTGCATATTTGACACAGCGAATGGCGATTTTGTCGCATTGGCGTTGGTTAAATCTTTTAAATTCAAATCTCCCTTAATGGAAGAACACTTTAATGAAAATTATATGGAATCTTCTAAATTTCCCAAAGCCACTTTCAAAGGTAAAATTCTAAATTTTGATGCTTCAAAACTAACCGCCAGCAAAACCTCTTATGATTTAGAAGGTGAGCTAACGATTCACGGTGTCACTAAAAAGATTAAAACCAAAATCGCATTGTTGCAGAAAGCAGGAAAAGTGATTGCTGAAAGTAATTTCAGTGTAAAAAGTAAAGATTACGCTATTGAAATTCCAAGTTTGGTGAAGGAAAAATTCGCAGAAAACATCAAAATTGGTATCGATTTTGAACTTGAGGGAAAATAATTGATTGTTGTTTAAGTTGATGATTACCGCACCGATATTTTTCGATGCGGTTTTCGCTTTTTTAGGGCTCGACTGAATTCAAAAAGACCAACGAGCGAACACTTTCTTGGGATTATAAGGCGTTGGCAAGTAGAAATAACTTACAGCGGTTAACTAGATTGGAACCGAAAACTACTTGTAAATCATCGTCAATCCATAGCTATAAAGCACAAAAAAACCAGCCGAAGCTGGAAAAAACAAGAGCATGTTTGTTTTTTTTTTTACTAAATTTTCTCGAAAGTCAAAAGATCGATACTGCCGTCGCCACCACTTACATGTTTGAGTTCGATTTTGGTGGTTGATGAATTTAAAACCGTCCAATCTTCACTAATCGATTCAAAAGGCCCGTCGGCTTCCGTAGCGGTAAAATCGATTGTGAATTTAACAGCACCACTATCAGGAGCCGCAACCCAAGTTCCATTTTTAACCGTAGGCGTGTTCGTTGCCACTAAGGTACCATCAGCGTTGAACACAAATGCATAGCCCGAAAAATCAGAAGTATCAACGCTACCATTTTCGTTATACAGCGTCACTTGCCAGTTTCCGGTTGCAGTATTGTTATTTACTTGTGCAGCGGTAATTCCAGTTGCGACGGTTTTATCATCTTTCGAGCAACTGGTAAAGAACACCAGTAATAAAGCTGCCATAGTAATCAATTGATTTGTTTTCATAATAGCGGTAAATTAAGGATTAGTAATTAATTTTTAGTAAAGTTTAAGTAATGCGACTCGCCGTTCCCGCCGCTCAAGTGACTGAGTTTAACGAGTGTATTGCTGTATTCTATGACGCGCCAATCGTCACTCAATTCTTCTAAACTTTCTCCGGGGAAATTTAAATCGAGTTTAGAAAATCCGGAATCGGTATACTGGCTCCATGTACCGTTTGTGGTTGTTGCATTTTTTATTGCGATAACTGCGCCATCAGATTGGAATGTAAAATTGTAACCATTAAAATGGTAGGTTTCATTGTCACTTCCATCGATAAAACTTGAAATATACCAAGTTCCATTCGTCAACACGCTCGATAAAGTGGGCTGAGAAACAGTATTATTGCAGGATCCAATCACGTTTTCAATCCCTGTTTGGAGTTCCGAATTAGAATTGAAAGCCACCGTTTGCCCATTTGATTTTGTCATCGACAACGGATAAACGAAATTGAAAATTAAATCACTTCCGAGACTTTGAATGAAATTATAAAGTTGCGTACTATTTTCAAATGTAAAAGTATTCGGCGTTTGTGCAGCACTATTATAACTATTGACGGCTATAGGAAAATTAAAATCAATACATTCGATCGCTGTAAAAACATTATTCGGAGCACAAGCATCAAATAAACTTTGATATTGCTCCTGATTGTTGACTTGCACTTCGTGAAAGTCTTTGTATTTTAATCGGATCGGAAAGGTAAAGTGAATGATATCATCGTCATTTGCATACTGGTTGATTATATTCTCGACATTCTGATAATCGTTTTGATCATTCACATTGACCAAAACACCGTTTACCGTTAATGACACGGGAAGCAACACAGCAAAGCAATCGGTATTATCGAGAACATTATCATTAGCCGTCGAATACTGCGTTACACGTGAAATCAACGCTGTCAACACAGACGATTGTGTCAGATTTCCAGGCGTTGTCACCGCAGTATTCTGCTCATCCTGGCAAGAATATAATCCTAAAAAGACAGCAGTCGATAAAACTAAAAGATAGATTTTCATATGTTTTGAAAGGTGTTGACACTAATGAAACAAATTTCAACAAAAAAACCCTACTAACAACTTTTTTTTTCTACATTCACTCTACAGAAATCGATGAAACCATTATGAATAACTCCGATTCGAAAGGCATTTGTGACGAGATCTTATTTTCCGCTTTTTTCAAAACCAATGTGAAAGCTTTGCGGAATTATCTGTATTTCAAATTTGGAGATGAAGCGCAATCCAATGACATTACGCAGGATGCTTTTATAAAATTGTGGGAGCATTGTACTGATGTTCCGCCCGAAAAAGCCAAATCATTTCTTTATACCGTAGCCAACAATGCGACTTTAAATAAAATTGCCCACCAAAAAGTTGTGCTTACTTATGCTAAAAATAATGTGTTCAACGACAGAACGAATTTGAACCCGGAATTTATATTGGAAGAAGAACAATTCAAAACCAAATTGGAAAAAGCCATTGCCAACCTGACCGAAGGACAACGCACGGCTTTTCTGTTGAATCGCATCGAAGGAAAAAAATATGTTGAAATCGCAGCGATGCTTCAAATCAGTGTAAAAGCTGTAGAGAAGCGAATCCATGGCGCCTTGGTTTCTTTGCGCGCTGACATCGAACAATTCAAGTAGGGTTTTTACCCTCAAAACGGTTTTACCCATAATCAGAATTACAATGGAAGAAAATAATGAATTAGCGAAATGGTTGGCTGGAACAATTTCCGAATCGGAGTTGGATACTTTTCAGAAATCTCCGCAATACGCCACTTATTATAAGATTGCACAATATTCCAGTGCCTTGGAAGCGCCTGCATTTGATCAGAATACGTTGTATCAGAAGGTCATCAACAACCGTAAGAAATCGAGCAAAATCATGCCGCTTTACGCAAAAACTTGGTTTAAGATTGCC
This sequence comes from Flavobacterium sp., assembly GCA_031425295.1. GTDB lineage: Bacteria > Bacteroidota > Bacteroidia > Flavobacteriales > Flavobacteriaceae > Flavobacterium. Next base: position 6,300 of record JANPJB010000118.1, read on the forward strand.
GCGGTTTTCGTGGTTTTATTAAGCGCGACCTTTTTCTACAAAACCAGTATCGCTGTTACAGAAACAGCGGAAAACGGGCAGCAAAACGCCTTCGCACTGCCGGATCAATCGAATATTGTTTTAAACTCCGGTTCGCAAATTGAATACACAAAATGGAATTGGGATCAGCATCGCGCGATTCAACTTTCCGGTGAAGCCTATTTTAAAGTGGCGAAAGGCAAAAAGTTTGAAGTGCATACGGACTTAGGGAAAGTGACCGTTTTAGGAACCCAATTCAACGTAAAAGCAAGAAACAACCGTTTCGATATTACCTGTTATGAAGGCCGCGTAAAAGTAGATTACCAAGACCATCAAGTGATCATCACCAGAGGAAAAAGAGTGTCTTTTGAAAACGGAATTTCACTTGCAATTCCAGATGCAATAACTGCAAAACCAGAATGGACGTCCGGTGAACTCGCATTCGTAGCAGAGAAATTGCCCGCTATTGCACAAGAATTGGAGCGTCAATTTGACTGTACGATTGTTATTAAAAATGCACCCACAATGCAACTTTTTACAGGAACGCTTCCCGCAGATAATATCGACCAAGCGCTGAAAATCCTATCTTCCATCTATCATTTGAAAATTCAACGAGAATCGAACCATAAAATTATTCTTGAACTCCTTGATGCCAAAAAGTAGTTGCCTTTTTTTACTTATAATTTATCTCTTTTTTCAATCTTTCGCTCAAGCTCAGAATGAAAAAACAGTCATTGCTTTGAAACAAATTTTGGAACAAATTAGTGCGCAACACGACGTGAAATTCAATTTTATTGAAGATGAGATTTTGATTTTCGCCATCGCTCCGCCTCCTGTTTCCTGGGAGCTTCAAGACAAAATGGCGTACATCACAAAGCAAACGAAATTAAAATTTTCTGTGATCAATAAGACATATTACACACTTTATAATGACCAAAAAGTCGACAAACCTTTGTGTGGTTTTCTTATCGATTCTGAGACAAAATCACCCATCGAAAATGCGACCGTCAGTATCGTAGCCTCCAATACTTCGACCGCTACTGATGAAAACGGTTATTTCGAGTTGCCAGTCAAATCACCAAACCCAATCGAATTTAAGCACCAAAGCTATCAGTTGAAAAGGGTTGACGCCGTTACACTTTACATTGATACTTGCCCGAAAATATTCCTGATTCCTTTTGCGCAGGAACTTTCTGAAGTCGTTACACAGCAGTATCTCACGACCGGAATTTTCAAAAAAAAGGATGGAACACTACAAATCAAACCTAAGAAATTTGGAATATTACCGGGTCTCATCGAACCTGACGTATTGCAAACCTTACAACAAATTCCGGGCATTTCCAGCGTTGATGAGACAATTTCGAACATCAACGTTCGTGGCGGCACGCATGATCAAAACCTATTTTTGTGGAATGGCATTCGAATGTTTCAGACGGGCCATTTTTTCGGGCTGATCTCGGCTTTCAATCCGTCTATAGCCCATACCATCTCAATTGCAAAAAATGGATGTTCGGCTTTCTTTGGCGAAAGTGTTTCGAGTGTCGTCGATATTTCGACGCATGCCAAAACCATTGAGCAGGATCAATCGAGTATCAGCTCCAATTTGATCAGTTCTGAATTTTATTCGAAGATTAAAGTTTCGCCTCAAGCGAATATTGAAATTTCGGGTAGGCGGTCATTGACTGATTTTTTTTCCTCAACAACGTATCAAAATTATCGCAATCGGGTTTTTCAAAATACGATTATAACCGATCTGCAAACTAATACGATAAGTCCAATTCGCAGTGAAGAGCATTTTTATTTCTATGATTTAAGTTTGCAATACCTGCAAAAAATAGGAACAAAACATGAATTATCGGTTGATGCAGTCACTTTTCGAAACAAGCTCGACATCAGTCAAGCCAGCGATAATCGACAAAAAGACAGCGCTCTAAGCCAGCAGAATATTGGCGGAGCGCTTCATTGGCAAACGGTTTGGAATGCAAACAACACCAGTCAAATTAATATTTCAGCATCCTATTACAATCTAGATGCGAATCGCGAATCGATACAAACCAATCAAATTTTCAACCAGCAAAACACCGTATTGGATTTTGGATTTCAATTGAAAAATGCGCACCAATGGTCTAAAACTATAATCTTAAACACGGGCTACCAGCTTGATGAAATTGGCGTCACCAACTCGGATCAAATCAATACACCCGAGTTTTCGAGAAACATCAAAGAAGTAAGTTTAAGCCATGCCGGAATCGTGGAAATGAATTACACAGCGATCAATCTAAAGACGTCGCTTACGGCCGGCTGTCGTTTGAATTACTTTGAAAAATACCATCGAACCATAGCAGAACCTCGAATTCAGTTTCACCAAACCCTTGCCACGCAGTGGAGCTTCGAAATTCTTGGGGAACAAAAAAGCCAAACGATGTCTCAGATAATCGACTTACAACAGGATTTTCTCGGCATTGAAAAAAGACGTTGGACATTGGCGAACGAGACGACAATTCCAATACAAACGAGCAATCAATTGAGTCTCGGTTTCACTTTTAAAAGTGCCAACTGGCTCGTCACTTGGGATAATTTTTATAAAAGAATTGCTGGTATCAGTAGCAGCAGCCAAGGATTTCAAAATCAATTTGAATTTGTAAAAGCCAACGGAAGCTATGAAGTTCTGGGCTCCGAAATTTTGGTGCAGCGCCATTTTAAAAAATGTTATGCATGGTTGAGCTATAGCCATAACGACAATACGTACGCTTTCAAATCGATGCATGCGACCGATTTTTCGAATAACTTTGAATTGAAACAAGTGCTTGCCGCGGCATTCATCTACGACTGGAACTCCTTTAAGATAGCGCTCGGCGGAAAATGGCATTCAGGAAAACCAACGACAGCACCGAGAAGCACCGTGATTGGTTTCAACGATGCTTCGCAACCAACAATCGTGTATGGCGAACCGAACGCTGATCGCACACCGGACTATTTGCAGTTGAATTTCTCTGCGGCAAAGGATTGGAAAGTAAATCAGAAGATTATATTAGAAACGAGCATCTCAATTTTGAACGTGCTCAATAAAGACAATATTATCCACCAATATTATAGGATAAACGCGAATCAGGACGGCATAGAACGCATCAATACTTACTCTTTGCAACGCACGCCCAACATTAATTTAAAGTTGCATTTTTAACTACATGCGCTCAGGCACTTCGATACCCAATAATTGAAATGCCGATTGAATCGTTTCTCCTACTTTTTTCGACAATTGAACGCGGAATATCTTTTTATTGAAATCGCCCTCACCTAATATGGAAACCGTTTGATAGAATGAGTTGTATTCTTTTACGAGTTCATATACATAATTCGCAATCAAAGCTGGACTGTGATTGTGCGCGGCATTTTGAATCATTTCTGGAAAGAATTCCAATTGCTTGATGAGTTCCTTCTCTTTCGGATGAAGTTCCATTTCCGCTGCGGCTAATGTGATCGAAAAGTCGAATTCCGCTTTGCGTATAATGGATTGGATTCTTGCGTAGGTGTATTGAATGAACGGACCGGTATTTCCAGCAAAATCAACCGATTCTTCAGGATTGAACAGGATTCTTTTCTTAGGATCTACTTTTAGGATGTAATACTTCAAAGCGCCCATGCCAATCATTTGGTATAATTTACCTTTTTCAGCAACGGAATAATCTTCTAATTTCCCCAGTTCTTCGGCGAGTTGCTTTGCGGTTTGGGTCATATCGTTCATTAAATCATCGGCATCAACGACCGTTCCTTCGCGGGATTTCATTTTTCCAGAGGGCAAATCGACCATGCCATAAGATAAGTGGAATAAATTGGCAGACCAATCAAATCCTAATTTTTTCAAGATCAGGAATAGTACTTTAAAATGATAATCCTGTTCGTTTCCCACGGTATATACCATTCCGCCCACATCTGGAAAATCCTTCACACGCTGAATGGCGGTTCCGATATCTTGTGTCATGTAGACCGCCGTACCGTCTGAACGCAGGACTATTTTACGATCTAATCCTTCCGCAGTCAGATCAATCCAAACCGAACCATCCGGATCTTTTTCGAAAACGCCTTTGTCGAGTCCGATTTGCACGACTTCCTTGCCTAACAAATACGTATCGCTTTCATAATAATACGAGTCGAAATCGACGCCCAAATTTTTATAGGTTTCTGCAAAGCCGTCATAAACCCATTGGTTCATTGTTTTCCAGAGCGAGACCACTTCAGGTTTTCCGGCTTCCCAATCCAGTAGCATTTGTTGTGCTTCGAGAATAATCGGCGCATCTTTTTTGGCTTCTTCTTCAGTTTTGCCTTGTGCGATGCATTCATTGATTTGAACTTTATACGCTTTATCGAAAGCAACATAGTATTTTCCGACGAGTTTATCACCTTTTAGACCGGAACTTTGAGGCGTTTCCGAATTGCCAAACTTTTGCCATGCCAGCATCGATTTGCAGATATGGATACCACGATCGTTTATGATTTGTACTTTATACACCTTATTGCCGGCAGCTTTACAAATTTCAGCGACTGAATATCCCAAGAGATTATTGCGGACATGTCCTAAATGCAGTGGTTTATTGGTATTGGGTGAAGAATATTCAACCATTATGGCTTTATCATTTTGTGCCGGAGCCTTGTGACCATACTTTGGATTGTTTTTGACGGCATTGAAAAACGAGATATAATAATCATCCGAAATGACAATATTTAAAAATCCCGAAACTACATTAAAACTCTGTACCTCTGGTGTTTGCGCTACCAAATAGCTTCCGAGTTTATTGCCAATTTCTATGGGATTGCTCTTGATAACCTTCAACAATGGAAATAAAACCAAAGTGATATCGCCTTCAAATTCTTTTCTGGTCGCTTGAAACTCAATTTTATCGACAGTAACATCGAAAAGTTCCGTGATGGCTTTGTGAATTGATGGTGTAAGTAGCGATGACATTGACATGGTTTGGTGTATTTAAGCTGCCAAAGATAAGGATAACTGTTGCAATTATGAAATTGAAATCCACGCTCCCAACTTTAAAATTTGGTATTCCATCGCTAAAAAATGATGATTTTCAATCGAAAATGGCACAATTCAGAGCATGAACCGTAGATTACTTGTAAGTATTTTATAGCAAATAAAATGAAAAAGATGCATTTCATCGATTTTATTTGCATTTTGACGATAAAAATACAAATCTTTGGAGTGTCAAAATTACAATATAGTTTAAATAGTAAAGCCCCAATCTACTATGAAAAAATTACTACTCATTATAGTCACGGCTATAACTGTACCGTGCTTTTCGCAAGCCATTACAGTCAGCACGAATAGCCACACGGTACCACAACTGGTAAATTCCGTATTGATCAACTCGCCTTGTGTTTCTGCAACCAACATTACTTGGAAAACAGGAACGAATTTCGGTTCATCGAACGGTATCGGTTATTTCCAAAATGCGAATGCAAATTTTCCAATGCAATCGGGCGTGATGCTCAGTACAGGAGATGTAATGGACGGCGCGGGACCAAACACTTCAGATTTGAATGATGGCGCAGCAAACTGGCCAGGAGATGCGAGTTTAGAACAAACTTTATTGCAATCCGGGATTACGATGAACTCGATAAATGCTACGGTGCTCGAATTTGATTTTACACCTATCTCCCCAACATTTAGTTTTGAATTCTTGTTTGCTTCAGAAGAGTACGGAAATTTCCAATGTCAATTCTCAGATGCTTTTGCATTTTTACTCACCAATACGCTAACCGGAGTTACAACAAACTTAGCGGTTGTGCCAAGCACGAACATCCCGATTTCGGTGGTTACGATCCGAGATTTTTTATACAACTCGTCTTGTCCTTCGGCCAATGCACAATATTTCGGCAGCTACAACGGAGGTTCGGCAGCAAACACGGCGGCAATTAACTTTAATGGGCAAACCAAATTGATGAATGCTTCGGCAGCTTTAATTCCGAATACACCTTACCATATTAAACTGGTTATCGCCGATCGTTCCGATGCAGGTTCTGACTCAGCGATCTTCATCTCATCAGATACTTTCAATATTGGTCAAGATGTATTAGGTCTAGACAGGACCACTGCTTTAAATACAGCATTATGTTATGGAACAAATCACACATTGACTTCTAATTTGAATCCGGCGAATTACACGTTCAGTTGGATGAAAAATGGTGTTGTAATTCCTGGCGAAAACGGACCTAATTTAAACATCTCTTTACCAGGTTTTTACGGCATTACGTACCAACAAGTAACGAGTGGTTGTCAGCCCGTAACTGATTATGTCAACATAGAATACTTACCCGAAATCATCACTCCAAATCCAACGAATCTTTACAAATGCAATAGTGGCGCTGCGACTTATTCCTATGATTTATCAGTGAATACTACCGTAGTGAAAGCAGGTCTAAACCCGTTGACACAAGTGACTTATTTTGCTACATTACTTAATGCTAATGCAGGAACAAGCCCTTTGCCTACAACTTACACAGCAGCACCGGGAACCACGATTTATGTTAGGATTAAAAGTCACAGTAGTGCTTGTTACATTGTGAAATCATTTCAATTGCTGACTTCAGCGCCACCACTTGCTAATCAAGCACCAAACATGACAAAATGTTCGGGTTCAGCGTTCAACAATGCAGCATTTGATTTGAATCAACAAAATGCGGCAATCTTAGGAAGCCAATCCGCTCAAGAATACAATGTCACTTACTATACTTCGCAAGCAAATGCTAACAATGGAACGAATCCTATAGCCAACAATTTCACCTTTGCAACCAACAATACAACCATTTACGTTCGTGTTCAAAGTGCCTTTGACATCTCTTGTTTTACGGCATCATCAAGCTTTACGTTGTTCGTGAGCCAGTTGCCTCCTGTAGATGCGTTGGAAAGTAAATTCGTATGTGAAGGCTACACATTACCGCCATTAACGAACGGTAACTATTTTACACAACCTAATGGTTCCGGTACGCCACTAGCCGCTGGAGACATTGTAGATTCGACGATGACAGTGTATATTTTTAACCAACCGGGCGGACCGGGCGCATGTTCTAACAGCAGTAATTTTACCGTGACTATTTTAGATCCTGAAACGATCGTCCCTGAAGACCAGAGTGTTTGTGGTACTTATATTTTGCCAGCGCCTCCAGTAGGTGGTTTCTTCACGGGAAGTGGCGGAACAGGTACGGAAATATTGCCTGGCACCGTAATTTCAGCTACGCAAACCATCAATTTTTACTACGAATCTACTGAAGCGCCATTTTGCATCATCGATGAAGATTTTACAATCACGATTTTACAAACCATTACATTGCCGACTTTCAGTACTGTTTTCGATTGTACATCTTATACTTTGCCTGCATTGCAGCAAGGAAACTACTACACCCAACCTAACGCCGGAGGTACAATGCTGCCTGCCGGGACCGTAATATCAACCTCCCAAAACATCTACGTCTATGCTACTACTCCTGATCTTTGCACTGCGGAAGCTTCATTTGAAGTTATCATTGGGCTAACAGTCCCAGCTGATTTGTCACAATGTGAGCCCTTCACACTGCCTGTATTGAATATTGGAAAATATTATACAGGTCCACAAGGTACCGGAACAGAACTCCCTGCCGGAACGGTTATCAACCTATCGCAAACGATTTACATTTATGTGGCGAATAACAACGGCAACAACTGTACGGACAATGCGAGTTTTACCATTGCCATTGCACAACCGATTATTGATGTATTGCCTAACTTGACCGTATGCGACAGTTATGTCCTTCCCGTTTTAACGAGCGGTGAATATTATACTGGAACGAATGCAACGGGCACGCCGCTTTCTGCTGGGCATGTCATCATCGCTACACAAACGATTTACATATTCAAACAATCGGCAACCAGTGCAACTTGCAATAATGAGTCTAGTTTTACAGTAACCATCAGTCCAAAACCGGTCATCGACTCAAGATCTGATATCGACATCTGTAATTCCTATACCTTGACCAATTTGGCAGTAGGAAATTATTTCACGGGTCCAAACGGAACAGGAACCATGTTGCCTGGAGGCACTGTAATAACCACATCGCAGCGAATTTATATCTATGCGATTTCCGCAGCGGCTCCATACTGCACAAATGAAAACAGTTTCAACATAACAGTATTTTCCATTACAGCGGACGCACCAGCCAACGTTGTAGCTTGTGATCAGTATATTTTACCGGCATTGACCGTTGGAAATTACTATAAACTTCCGGGCGGACCATACAATGGCGAAGGTAATCTTATGCTGGCTGGCGATGTTATCACAACTTCACAAACGATTTATGTTTACACAGAATCTGGTGAGCGAATCAATTGTACCGATGAAAATACATTTACAGTTACCATCAATGTATCTCCGGTAGTCGCTCCGATTGCGCATGTGAATGCAGCGAACGAATACATTTTGCCAGCGTTAACTGTTGGTAATTATTTCACGGGTCAAAACGGAACAGGTACACCATTGAACGCCGGCGATAGCATCACAACGGACCAAACGATCTACATGTATGCCGAAACGGGAACCATTCCGAATTGTACCGATGAGAAAAGCTTCTCTACGACAATATATAATGTTGATGAAATAGCGGATGTTACGATTTGCGAAAGCTATACTTTACCTGCATTAACGATTGGAGGTTACTATACCGGACCTTTAGGAACGGGAACAAATTTGCTTGCTGGCCAATCTGTCAGCACCTCGCAAACCATTTATGTCTATGGCGTTGCTCCATTCGATTCGGTGAGTTACGATGAAACCTCATTTCAGGTTACGATTGTTGATACGCCGTCGGTGAATCCAATTCCTTCAAACCTGCTTAGAACTTGTGACAATGACGGAGCGAATGACGGTATAACGAACTTCGATTTATCGGTGTTGGATGCGACGGTTTTAGGAACACAAACGGGCACTGAATTTACCGTAACTTATTACACGACATTCAATGATGCTGTCGCGGGCACTAATGCAGTTACGGCTAGCGCTGCGAAAACAATTTTTATAAAAGTATCGAATACACTAACGAATAGCTGCTTTGATATCAAAAGCATCCTGATCAAAGTCAATAAAATTCCGGAACCAACACCACAAAGCGGTATCATGTGTTTCGACTCCAAAAATAAAATCGTATTGAATCCTTATATTATCAGAAGCGGATTGAGTGCTGCTGCGTATTCCTTTAAATGGTACGATGAAGATGGTAACGTTGTAGGAACCGGGAGCAACTATCAAGCAATGTTACCTGGTGTATACTCCGTGATTGCTACAGATATCGCAACCGGTTGTACCTCTGAACCAATCCCTGCTACAGTCGATTCTTCAGAACCTGCGATCGTAAGTTATGCCGTGACAGAAAATTTTGATGACAATCAGATTATCGCAGTAGAAGCTATGGGAGTCGGCGGTGATTATGAATATCAATTAGACCACGGTTTGTTTCAGGACAGTCCGATTTTCGAGAATGTTCCTTCAGGAATTCATACGATAACCGTTCGGGATAAAAATGGTTGCGGTAATTCGACTTCGCAAGCGTTGATTGTAAACTATCCTAAATTTTTCACACCGAACGGCGATGGCTTTAATGACACTTGGAACATCAAAGCGTTGCAAGACCAATCAAAATCTGTAATCTATGTGTATGACCGATATGGGAAAATGATGACGCAGTTAAAACCGGATGGTTATGGATGGGATGGAACCGTTAGTGGACAAACAATGCCATCGGACGATTATTGGTTTACCATTACTTATGTAGAAGATGATGTAGAAAAAGAATTTAAATCACACTTCTCGATTAAGAGATAACGTGTGGTGCTACTAAATTTATTTTTAGATTCGATGTAACAAGAATGGCATTTTGTAGTCTATTCTAACATCAATCAAAAAATAGAATTCCTTATCGAATTTTTATAATTGGGTTTTATATAAATTGAGTTTTAGTTAGAGAGAAAAAACCAGAGTGTGCACTCTGGTTTTTTGTATTTACATCATGATCTAAAAAATACTACCATCTGATAATGGCGCTTGCCCAAGTAAATCCGCTGCCAAAAGCTGCCAAAACAATCAAATCTCCGGAATTGATTTTACCCAATTCCCAAGCTTCCGTCAAAGCGATTGGAATGGATGCAGCGGTCGTATTTCCATATTTTTGAATGTTGTTAAAAACCTGATCATCGCCCAAGCCGAACTTCTTTTGTATGAATTGCGAAATCCTCAGATTGGCCTGATGCGGAATCAGCATATTAATATCGGTCACTGTAAGATTGTTAGCCAATAAACCTTCATTAATTACCTCACTAAACCGAACGACAGCGTTTTTAAAAACGAATTGCCCGTTCATGTAAGGAAAATAACTTTCATCATTCGGGTCATTATCGGCCAATATATCCGATACCCAACGACCGCCCATTCCGGGAGCCAATACTGCGAGTTCTTTCGCATGCTCACCTTCAGAATGCAAGTGCGTTGACAAAATACCTTTAGACATATCTTCTTCTCTCGAAATCACCGCTGCTCCTGCCCCATCACCAAAAATTACCGAAACACCGCGACCACGTGTTGTCATGTCGAGCCCTATCGACTGCAATTCAGATCCTACAATCAATATGTGGCGGTACATTCCGGTTTTGATATACTGATCAGCCACCGACAAAGCGTATACGAATCCGGAACATTGATTTCGGATATCCAATGCGCCAATCGTGCGCAGTCCGAGTTCTTTTTGCAGCATCACACCTGGTCCTGGAAAATAATAATCGGGCGATATGGTCGCGAAAACAATAAAGTCGATATCTTCTTTGTTGACTCCAGATCGTTCGATTGCAATCTTTGCAGCCTTAATACCCATCGTTGTGGTCGTTTCTCCACTGCCTTTTAAGACATGCCTGCGCTGTTGGATTCCAGTTCTTTCTTGAATCCACTCGTCGTTGGTGTCGATAATTTTAGATAAATCGTCGTTCGTCACGATATGCTCGGGAACAAAATAGCCGAGTCCAGAAATTTTAGAATGATAGCTCATCTGCTGTGGTAATTTTTTAACATTAGGAAGCCAAATTTAATCATTTGATCATGCCAAATGCGAAAATATCAAGACAAATTACCGGATTGTCAGAAAATACTATTTGATGAATTTCACTGATTGACGTCCGGTATCGTTATGAAGATTCAGCAGATACGTTCCCGAAGGATACGGAAAATCGAAGGTAAAGCTCTTTGTTGCTGGATTTTTAATGGTTTCCGTTTTGAGCGATTTGATAAATTTCCCGGCGGCATCATACAACTCTAGGACAATATGATCATTTTGGGTGAACGTTATCGATATGTTCAATTTGTCTTTTATAGGATTCGGAACAATGCTGACCTGCAAAGGAATTCGGGTCGTTTCAACAAAGTTAGGATTTGACAAGTTGCTTTCACTGAATTTATAGACCGTCGCACCCGAAGCATATGCTAGATTATCTGAAAGGATAAAAATCCTATTGAGATTGCTTCCCACACCGGCATCGGTCCACGTTTCTCCAGCATCATTGGTTTCCATGAAAGGGAAATTTGTTCCAATCGTAGAAGTGTATCCGCCCATCCAACCATGCGTTTCGGTTAAAAAGCCCACCGCTTGTACGCTTGTAAAGGGCACTTCTTTATCAATCCAATTAACACCGCCGTCGAGTGAGCGAATCATTCTTCCGTTATTCGGCGCATTGGCTTCTACGGCACCAAAAATGACATTGAAGTTTGATGACAAAGCTTGCAGTTTCCATACGTATTCTCCAGCAATACCCGAATGGAATATGGGCGTCCAGGTCAAACCGCCATCTGTGCTTTTTAGAATGACACCACCGTTATTGTCTGCGCCTGAGGCATATCCAACATTCTCATCCAAAAACATAATCTCGACTAAAGCCGTGGCATAAGCGCTCATATCGGTATACTGCCAAGTAGCGCCGCTATCGGTTGTCTTGATAAAATAGGCCGGACCAAAATAGGATCCGCAGCCATATAAGGTTGATGGTCCTGCGACATCCAATCCGCATACTGCATTGGGTTGGGTTGGGAGATTAGTCACCGGAACCCAGTTCTCACCGCCATCTATCGTTTTGAAAAAAATACCTTCGAGTGTTCCGAGAAAGCCTATGTTCTCATCTAAGAATTCAATATTTCTGAAATAATAATTGCCGCCCAAAGATTGCTCCGTGATTTGGGTTGTCCAGGTCGCGCCGCCGTCCGTTGTTTTGTATACCGCTGCGTAAGCGCCATTAGCTGCCCATCCCAGATTGTCATTCAGGAAAAACACATCGTCGAAACGCTGGTTATCGATGTTGGTCAGCGCAGTTGGTAACGGCCGCCATTGCAATTGTGCTTGCAGTGCAACGGTGCATAATAAGCCTAGCAGGAATATTTTTTTCATGGTACTATTTTTTACAAATTTAAGCAAACCCATGAATTCCAATGAAATTATTTTTTGTGCTGCAAATGCACGAGATCCGATTTTTGAAAAGGCAAATTATTTTCAAAAAAAATGGACTTGTCTTGCAAAATAGCTTCAACCAAATAGCCATTGCCTTGATAATACGAACCAACAACCTCAGCAACGAGCTGCGATTCCTTGACGACTTTCAATTGATGTGGGTATACTAAAACTAGGGTTTCATCATTAGAATTAACATTTAGGACATACCGTGGCAATGCACTTACATCGTCAAAAAGTGTTGCTACATAAAAATCTTTTGGGTTTTCATATAACGCTTTTGTTGCGGCGTTTGCAATGACTTTGCCATTTCGGAGGACTAAAGTTTCATCGCTGTAAGCCAGGATGTCTTTGCTGTCATGGGTTGCAATGATGCATGTAATTCCATTTTCCTTAAGATAAGTGAATACTTTTCTGCGCAAACTGTTCTTTCGAAAATTATCGATATGACTGAAAGGTTCGTCGAGCAAAATCACTTCAGATTCTAAAGCCAAAATGCGTGCAAGGGCGACCCGCTGCATTTGTCCACCGCTTAGGTACTGCACTTTCTGATCGGCGAATTCGGTCATTTCTACAAGTTCGAGTAAGGTCGCAATACGTTCATTTTTTTGATCTGGATACATGTTGCTCAAAAACTTGCCGACATTTTCAGCCACTGTAATATACGGCATCAGGTCGAAATCCTGCGCTAGGTATTTGATGAAATCCATACCGGGAATGAGATTAAATTTTGGACCAAGAATTTCCGTCTCATTCCAAAATATCTGACCTTCATTCAAATCATGCAAACCATAAATTAGTTGGAGTAAGGTGCTCTTGCCGCAACCACTTTCTCCTATGATCGCGAGATTTTTCCCTTTGGTTAAAGAAAAAGAAACCGATTCGAGTGTCGGCGATTCAATATAAGAAAATGATATGTTTTTAACGCGAAGCATGTTTTGAATTGAAGCACAAAATTGAACATTCTGCGATGAAATAAAAAATTATGACATAACAATTATTCCCATCAACGTCAATTGCCTATAAATCATCGATTTTAGTGCGTAATTCCTGATTTGTTCGAAAATAGAATTAATTTTGTGGAACCCTTATTTACAATTAAATTTAAAAAATGAAGTTAAAAGTATACTTAGCTATAGTTTTATGCTTGGTGATTGCACGGTCTCATGCTCAGGTTGGTATTGGTACTACCGCCCCAAATGCAACTTTAGATGTGCGTTCGAGCAATCAAACGACACCTGCGAATACCGATGGGATGCTCGTTCCAAGAGTTGATGCTTTCCCTGTCGCAAATCCCACCGCTTCCCAAAACGGAATGCTTGTTTTCCTCACGACAACTTCAGGTATCAACCCGCCCGGTTTTTATTATTGGAACAACGCAACAACAAGTTGGATCGGCATCAATTCGGCTGCAAACTCAGACGCTGATTGGTTTAAAGTAGGAACTTCTACGGCACCCACGCTGATCACCGACAATATGTTTCACACTGGAAATGTCGCGATTGGCAAAAACACCGCCAATTATCCGTTAGAAATACAGTCGACCAATGCCGAAAGAGGCATCAATTCGGTTTATGCGAATAATACTTCAAATGCAATCGATAATATTGGGATCAATAATAGCGTCAGTGGTACTTCCACCGACAATGCTTACGGCATCGTGAATAACTTATCAGGTTCGGGTGCAACTGGCCTTCAATTCGGAACCGCCAATACGATTAGCAATTCGGGCAACAGCAACCACCACGGTACTTATAACGAAATCACAGGTTCAGGAACGGGTAATCATTACGGTGTTTACAGCGATATTGGCGGCAGTGGAACCGGAAAACAATACGGAAGCAGCATCAATATTTCCAATTCCAGTAATGCAATCCACTACGGAACCAATAATAATTTGTCTGGCAGCGGTAGCGGTTTCCATTACGGGGTGTTTACCGATTTAGCAGGAACTGGAACCGGCGAGCAGTATGGAAGTTATATTAGTGTAAGCAATACGGGTAATGCGATCCATTACGGCAATTATAATGACATTTCAGGAACTGGAACTGGCAATCAGTTTGGTAGCAGTGTCAACATCAATAACTCCGGAAGTGGGGTTCACTATGGGAATTTTACGAACCTAAGCGGCGCGGGAACCGGAATACAATACGGCAGTTCGAATACCATCAGCAACACCGGAACCGGCGTTCACTTTGGAAACTTCAACATACTGTCGGGAACCGGAACCGGGCTTCAATATGGAACGTACAACACGATTACAAACTCCGCGAACGCGACGCACTATGGCACTTTCAACACCTTGGATGGCGCTGGTACGGGTTTGAAATATGGCAATTACAACTACATTAATCCCGCTGCAGGTGGAACGCACTACGGAATTTATTCCGAGGTTTTAAAAGCAGGAACCCATTATGCAGGATACTTTTTAGGCAACGTTTCGATTGGAACGACCGCACTCAATAATTATCTATTTCCAGCATCGCGCGGCACGAACGGACAAATTATGCAAACGGATGGTTCTGGAAACCTGAGTTGGCAAAACCTCAATAGTTTCGCATGGCAGACCACCGGAAACAGCGGTACGACACCAGCGTCTAATTTCATAGGAACCACCGATAATCAAGACCTCGTCTTCAAAAGATTTAATGTAAGAGCCGGGTATATTGGCGATCCCAGTTATGATGGAAGCTTCAATTACAACAACGGAAATACGTCCTTTGGAGCTAATTCCTTATTGAATCCGACCATTAATTTCGGCTCCCAATTTGGCGTTCGAAACAC
>JANPJB010000119.1:0-4793 GCA_031425295.1 Flavobacterium sp.
TAAGACATCAAAAATGGTAATGTCTTTATCTAAAGAAGATTTTGACGTGATATATATCTTACCGGTATTGACAGGATTCGGATAGAAACCCAATCCATCAATGGTAGCCGTTTGCTGTTTGTTCTCCTGCGCCGTCATAGCGAGTGAAAACAAACAAAACAAAAACGAGATGGTATAAAGGTATTTTTTTCTCATGAGTTCTTTCAATGCGGTAAAGATAGCAATTTATTTCAAAACAAAATCATAAAAAAACACCTCTTGTCGTAGAGGTGTTTTGATAGTATTGATAGAGAAAATCTTAATTCAAGATGTTAATCCCTTCGACGATAGTCCAAGCTCCCGGCGTAATTGTTGCGCCAGTTGCCGCACTGCTCATTGTATAATCTGTATCTAAAAATAAGACAGTAATACCAGCAGCTCCGGCATATTGAGAAATACCATCATTGATCTTCACATTTGTCAATTTAATTTTGCGACCGTCTACTTGACCAGTATTGGTAGCGGCATCTTGTATTCTCACAGCAGTTGCACCAACGGTCGTGTATCCTGAGATTACGATGTTAGAGAAATCACCATTACCTTGTTTTTTAAATTGGATGGCGTCGTATTCCGCCGCAGAAGTTCCGCCTTCTGTTATGGTTCCCGCTGCTCTTTTTAAGGTAATGTTTGTAATTTTAGGCCAAAAATCATTATTAACGCTTTTAGCTTCTATTTCCATTCCGAAATTTCCTGTTCCCGTTTGAGAAGCGAACCAGTTGCTGTTGAGTTGTCCTCTCCAACCGTCTTGCCAATCGAAAGAATCATCAGAGTTGCCATAAGAGATTATGTTGGTAGCACTTACAGTCCCACCGTAAAATTCATAACCATCATCAGCGCCTTTATACGAAACCAAATTTTCTAAGATCGTTCCCGAACCTACAGAATAAAAGGAGAAACCATTCATTTCACTTGTTCCGTCCGTGATTTTTTTACCGGCATATTCTACACGCACGTAACGCAATGTTCCGCCATTATGAGCAGGATTCGCACCACCATAAGTGTAAGCAGTTCCTGTGATAGAACTCGTAAGTCCATCTTCAGAAGTAGCACTTGTTACAGAACTTGCTCCAACAATCGGTGCATCACCATACATAATGATTCCGCCCCATGAGCCTGCAACTTTAGTCAAATGCGTGCATACGATTGGTTCGGCTGCAGTACCATTCATAATTAATTTTCCGCCGTTCTCCACCACTAGTGCATCCACGCCATCAGTAACATCTGCGGTAATTACGGTACCAGCTTCGATTGTTAATGTAATTCCAGACTTTACACGAACCGTTCCTTTTAGGGAATAATTGCCTTTCACATACGTTCGGTTCGCACTAAAATCGCCAGAGATTTCTCCAGTTGGTGTTGGCGTCGGAGTGGAACTTTCATCATCAGAAGTACAAGCCGTAAATAGAGTGGCTACAGTAGTAAGACTTAATAGTAATTTTTTCATTGTTAATGTTGTTTAAATTGTTAGGCAAAAATAAATTCTGAGTTTTTTAAAGTGGTTACCTAAACATTACTTTATGTTTATCAAAGGATAAAGGGAGTGTAAATTCTAGGTTAAATCAATTACAATTCGGTAATCTCGAAAGCCGTAGTAATAATAAAAGTTCGCCAAGCAACAGTAGCCGGACGAACTTAAATATGATGTATTTGATGCTTTAGAAAGTATAGTTTATCCCTAAGGAGAATCCGGTACCTCTTTTAAATTCCCGCACGGTCAAATCGGTCTCGGTAATCGTTTGCTGACTTTCGCTGCCCAATACTCTTTTGAACGAAGGGTTCAAGATATTGTCGATGGCAAACTTCGCTTCAATATTTTTCGATAGTTTACTAGACCATACAAAGTCTAATTTGTGAAATGGTTTCTCATAAATATGATCAATACCGGCGGTTCCTACAGCGTAAATTCTTTCGCCCGAAACGCCGTAGACCAACGAAATCGTGTTTTTCATGTCTTCGTTAAATTTGAAATCGTACTTCAAATCGGAGTTAATCAACCAATCTGAAGCGCCTTGCAGCGCTCTGCTTTTGCTGTTTTCCAATGGATTTTTAACCATATCCACTTCCACATCTGTTTTCATCAACGAAGTATTGAATCCCCAAGAAAAGTTATTTAACGCTGCACTAATTTTGTTAAGAGGCAATAAAATTTCTAATTCTATACCGAAAAGCAATGCGCTTTTTGAATTGGCATACGTTGTTATTTGCCCGCCGCTACTGGCTGTTGGAATAAAAATTCTTTCGATAGGGTTTTTGATTTGCTTTCCAAAAACACCAACGACAAAAAGCTGGTTTAAACTTGGGAACATTTCATATTTTAAATCGAAGTTTAAATTGTCACTGTTCTCAATTTTTGAATTACCGATTTCTACGGTGCCATCAGGGTTCACGAAGTTGATAGGAAGGATCTCTATGGAGATTGGTCGCGTGATGGTTTTAGAGGCGGCGAAACGAATATTGTTTTTATCGGTGACCGTGTATTTTACGTTTACAGCTGGTAAAATATCGACCTTGTCATTTTTGAGTTTAATGTAGTTGGCATCGAAAGCATCACCCGTTCTGCGGTATTTAATTTCTCTAATCGAATTTTCAACACGAACACCGCCATTGATGTCCCATTTTTCAGCAAAATTGAAAAACATATTGGCATAAATTGAATTTACATTCTGGTATAGTTTAGAACGCCAATCCCCAGTAGACTCCTCGGTGAATTTTACCAATCCATTGTTGACGTCATCCACAATGTTCTCATTAATTGCATTGATGTCGTCGGTGATGTATGACTTAGCTATGAATGGTTTACCAAAAACAAAACGATAGGAAGAGACTTCCTCACTGCTCAATCCATTATAGCCAACGGTCAGTTTTGTGTCTTTTCCGTTGTCTTTTTCTTTAAGTTTAACCGCATACTCTAACATGCCCGAGAAGAATCGATCTCCCGAAACATCGAAATACTGACGGATTAAATTATCCGCTCCATATGTTATTTTGATTTCATTTTCACTGAGTTTCTGGCTTGTAATTACTTTTCTATCAGGTAATCCGTAAGATGTTTTTACGAACGAAAATCCGCCTTTCAAAGCGTGCTTTCCGTTGGCGGTAAGTTTGTAATTCGCTAAAACCTGATTGTTCCAATACTTCGATTCTTCAAATTGATTCAAACGGATTAAAGCATTGGGTTCCGTATTCAAACTGTTTTTATAACCCAATTGATCTTGAATCATACTCGTCGTAGACCGCAAAAAGAAGGAATTCAAAGCGATGTCAAAACGCTCGGTTTTGAATTTAACCCCTGCCAATCCCGACAAAGAAGTTGCGTAACTATATTTCGAAGTCGCGAAGTTATTATCGTAATTTCCTTGCCCTTGATTGAACGTGCGGTCGATGCCTTCAAGAACTTGGTATTTGTTGTCGGCATTGATCGAAAAGATATAGCTGATGCTCTTTTCTTTATCAAGATTAAACTTTTCGGTGTGCAAAAAACCAATACCGGAATTGATCGGGCTAGTCGATTGATCTACATTCCACGAATTTTGTTTGCTTGATTCGTTATATTGTTCAGGGGTCAGAATTTTGCCGGAAGGAACGTTTCCAAAAGCAGCAGGCAGTTCGCGGTCTTTTGCCAATAAACCAAGGTAACCTTGTGTCGTATTCGCATCTTCCGATATTAGGAAATCGCGTCCGTTGTTGTTGGAAGTGTATCCAACACTCGTGCTGATTTTAGTAATGCTGGTTCTTGGCTGCGCGGTTTCGATATTAATCGTTGCGCCTGCAAAATCTCCTGGAATATTAGGGTTAAATGTTTTATATACATTTAAAACCCCGACAATATCCGTAGGGAATAAATCCAAAGGAATGATTTTTTTGAACGGACTGTTCGATGGCGCCTGCAATTCATTGATTAACAAATTGTTGTAACGCTCTTCCAAACCACGCACAAATAGCCCTCTTGATTCTACTTTCGAAACACCGGTGATTTTCGTCAGACCTTCTTGAACATTGCTGACTCCTTTCCTTGCCATTTCCTGTGAACCAATGCTTTGTTTGATTTCGACCGCCTTCTTTTGATCAAGTAGCAAAGCGGTTTCTTTTTCCCTGCCGCCGGTAGCTTTCACAACTACATCTTCCAATTTATAACTTCCCGATCCCAGCGTCTTATTAATCGTAAGCGTTTCTCCGGATTTTACCGTTACGGGAACTTCAACATTTTCGTACCCTAAAAAGCTAAACACTAAGGTGTAATTTCCAGCTTCTATAGTAAAGGAGTATTTTCCATTCTCATCAGTCGTCGTGCCGATAGTAGTGCCTTTGACGGCAGCATTGGCAAAAGGCAAAGTGGCATTGTTGGCATCTTTGTCCGTAAGCACACCTGTAATAGTACCTTTGGTTTGGGCAAATGTCAACGAACACATTAAAAATGCTAGTAGGATTAATTTAAATTTCATCTTTTAAACGTATGTTAAATTTTGGTGCAAAGAAACGGCCGTGCTGTAAAGTTGATGTTACTTGCGGGTTACGATTTGGTTTCTGTAAGATTACCGAATTGTTAACAGATTAAATTACAGTTAACACGATTTAACGATATTCTTTTATCTTTACATTTACAATCGCAAAGAACTGCATCAGCATTAGCATTAGGAATGAAGTGATGTATTAAACGATTAATTTTGCTACTATGAAGAAAAAAGACATCAAGATTTTATTGGTCGATGACGAACAAGATATCCTAGAAATTGTAGGTTACAATCTCGCTCAGG
>JANPJB010000120.1:0-5716 GCA_031425295.1 Flavobacterium sp.
CCTGCTTGCAAAAATCCCGGATTCCGATTTGCACAATTTTGGAGATTTGAGGCAACTTCAAAGCGTTATACATAATCGAAGCTTTAGCGACGCAGTATGACGATTTTGGAATCCTGCATCTCGATGCCCACATGGATCTTAGAAATGCGTATGAAGGATTTACGTATTCGCATGCTTCGATTATGTATAACGCTTTGAAGTTGCCTCAAATCTCCAAAATTGTGCAAATCGGAATCCGGGATTTTTGCAAGCAGGAAGTGGAAACAGTCATGTCTGAAAACGGTCGTGTCGTTGTGCATACCGATGCCGACATGAAAGCCGAAACGTTTCAAGGGGTCACGTGGCAACAACAATGCGACGCCATCATTGCTTCTTTACCACAAAAAGTAACAATCAGTTTTGATGTCGATGGCATGTATGCTTGGTACGGTCCGAATACGGGAACGCCAGTTCCGGGTGGATTTTCATACGAACAAGCCATTTACCTGTTCAATAAATTGGCCGATAGTGGTAAAGACATCATCGGTTTTGATTTTGTCGAAGTTGCGCCTGGTGAAACCGATTGGGACGGCAATGTAGGCGCGAGAATGTTATACCATATGTGCGGCGTACTTGCCAAAAACAACGGCCTTGATGTTGGTAATAAAATTATTTTTAAAAAATAGAATATCTGAAGTTCTAAAAACCGTAAACCCAATCGAACTGATTGGGTTTTTTTTGAAATGTACATTTGTTTTTGGAAAACTTTGATTGTCAAATTTAAAATATTTCCGCATTTAATTTAAAACCCTTTAAAATTTAAGGGTAGAAATTGAAAAATAGATAAAAAAGGTTGGCATTTTGGATTTTTTAATAGGGTAGTTTATAAAATATTTACTTTTATCACAAATTAAACCTGAGCCTACGATGAGAAAAGTAATTTTAAGCGTGATACTAATGGCCCTATTGGGAGTAACATTCTTTTCCAACTTAATTTTTACCAACAACGCAGCACCGACAACCATAAAATTTGACACTGGTGATACCGCTTGGATGATCGTCGCAACAGCCTTAGTACTTTTGATGACGCCCGGTTTGGGTTTTTTCTATGGCGGGATGGTCGGTAAAAAAAATGTAATCAGTACCATGCTACAAAGTTTTATGGCAATGGTAATAGTCTCGTTGCTTTGGATTGTAATTGGTTTTGGTTTGTCATTCGGTCCGTCGATTGGCGGCGTGATTGGGAATCCGCTTCCGTATTTGTTTTTTCAAAACGTGGGCGTCAATGAGGCTTGGAGTCTCGCACCCACGATTCCATTTTTGTTGTTTGCTTTGTTTCAAGCGAAGTTTGCGATTATTACGCCAGCTTTGGTCACGGGTGCTTTCGCGGAACGCATTCGGTTTTGGGCGTATCTGCTTTTTATGGTGTTGTTTATTTTAGTGGTTTACGCTCCGTTGGCGCATTGCACTTGGCATCCTGACGGGCTTCTATTCAAGCTGGGTGTACTCGATTTTGCGGGTGGAACGGTAGTTCACATGAGCGCAGGCTGGGCAGCTTTGGCAGGTGCGATGTTTCTTGGGAAACGGAAAGTTCAAAAAGTAGCTCCTGCCAGAATCACTTATGTTTTGCTGGGTACGGGATTGCTGTGGTTTGGCTGGTTCGGTTTCAATGCAGGTTCGGCCATGGGCGCAAATGGTCTTGCGGTTCAAGCCTTAGCGACAACAACGGTTGCTGCAGCCGCTGCTTCGATGGCTTGGGTTTTTTTGGATAGTATATTGGGACATAAGATTTCTGCGATGGGTGCTTGTATTGGCGCGGTTGTAGGCTTGGTCGCAATTACACCAGCTGCGGGTTATGTGAGTATTCCGCACAGTATTTTTATCGGTGTCATCAGTAGCATCATCAGTAATTTTGTCGTGCAAAAATTTTCTAAAGAAAAGATCGACGATGCCTTAGATGTGTTTGGTTGTCACGGTGTCGGAGGCATGACCGGCATGTTGCTTACGGGCGTGTTCGCCTCCAAATCAGTGAATGCTGCGGTAACAGATCAAGGGTTGATTTTCGGAGAAACGACTTTATTTATGCACCAATTGGTCGCATTGCTTTGTGTTTCCGCTTTTGCTTTTACGGCTTCGTACTGCCTTTTTTACATCGTCAATAAAATAACGCCGTTGCGGGTGACGGAAGAAAAGGAGGAGCTGGGATTAGACATCACACAGCATGGCGAATATCTGTAAGATTAAAGTTATTGGGAAACGGATACCGCGAGAGATATTATATAGAGGAGGAAGCCCAGTGGGCGTCAGGTATATTAGATTTTAAATCACCGATATAAGTTTTTTTAAAGCTGAGCTGCGTGAGGGATTATTTCGTCATTTCGCTTCGCTCGGGTGCGCAATTGTTTGAGCTCTTTTTTGTTTTAGAAAAAGCCACTCGACTGCGCTCGGGGTTACTAATCAAAAAAAGCGACTGTGAGAGCCCGACCGTTGTGGTCACGCCCACACGAGCATCGTGAATTGGCGAAGCAAATAAATCCTACAATTTACAGTTTACGTCGGATTATTATTTATTTTTGTTGCCTACCATTTACTTAATTTCTTGATGCAAGAATCTAAAAAAATAGCTGTTGTCGGATCGGGTTTAGTCGGTTCGTTGTTGGCTATTTATCTCAAAAAAGAAGGGCACACTGTTCACGTATTTGATCGCAGTCCAGATATCAGAAACATTGAATTCTCTGGTCGTTCGATCAATTTAGTGATGTCGCACCGCGGATGGAAAACCTTGGAAGACATCGGCCTCGATGAAGAAATCCGAAAAATCGGCATTCCGGTCGACAAACGCGCTATCCATTTGGGAGACAGCACGCTGCAATATCAGTATTATGGCAAAGAAGGCGAAGCAATTTTCTCCTTGTCACGCGGTATCCTAAACCGAAAAATGATCGATCTCGCGGAAGCGGCAGGCGTTGAATTTTTCTTCGAACATAAAATCTGGGACGTCACCTTAACGGATGCTACGCTGCACATTGGGGAAACGGAACGCGGCGAGTGGGATGAACTCAACTATGACTTGGTTTTTGGTTCCGATGGTGCTTTTTCGAGGGTACGCCACCGCATGCAACGGCAGAGCATGTTCAATTATTCGCAGGAATTTTTGAAGATTGGCTATAAAGAACTCCACATTCCGGCGAATCCTGACGGCACGCACAAACTTGATAAAAACTCTTTGCATATTTGGCCGCGCGGCGAATACATGTTGATGGCACTCGCCAATACCGATGGTAGTTTTACGTGTACACTGTTTATGCCACACGAAGGCGAGAACTCGTTCGCAAACCTCACTGATAAGGACACATTAGAAGCTTATTTTGCGGAGCATTTTCCTGATACCGCTGATGTGATTCCGGATTTGGTAGAAGATTTCTTTAAAAATCCGACAAGTTATCTTGTGACGATGAAGTGTTTTCCATGGACGTTTGAAGACAAAGTTGCGTTGATTGGCGATGCCTGCCACGCGATTGTGCCTTTCTACGGGCAAGGCATGAACGCCGGTTTTGAAGACATTACCGTGCTTTATGAAATGATCAAGAAATACGGAAACGACTGGGAAACCGTCTTCAAGGAATACGAAACTTCTCGCAAACCCAATGCCGATGCGATCGCTGATTTGTCATACCGCAATTTTATGGAGATGAGTTCGAAAACCGCCGACGCCAAATTTCTACTACAAAAGAAAATTGAGAAATGGTTTTCCGAAAAGCATCCCGACAAGTGGTTGCCTTTATACAGCCGGGTCACTTTCAGTCTGCGTCCGTATGCCGAAGCATTGGCACTAGGAAACCAGCAAAATGCGATTATGGAAGAGGTGATGAAAATCAAAAACATCGAAACGCTTTGGAATTCTGAAGTCGTGGAAAATAAGATTATTGATTTACTTGGTTGAGGAATTAACCGCAATGTGCGCGAAGGTTTACGCAAAGAACACAAAGAAAAAATTTAAAATAAAAACCCGACAACTTTAAAATTGTCGGGTTTCCTATTTATAAATCTTAGCGAACCTTGCGTAACGCTTTGCGCCCTTTGCGGTAAAAAACTATTCTTCCCGGTGTACCTTATTAAAATCAAACGCTGGCTTACAAATCGCGATATACTCACAAGGTTCGTCAAACGGATTCGAATATTGCACACGCGTGTTCTTCTCAATTTTTATCGACTGCCCGGTTTCAAGAATTACGGTTTCGCCTTCGATGATGAACTGCTTTCTGCCGGAAATGATATAGGTGTATTCTTCAAATTCAGGCGTTTGGAACGGCTCAGCCCAATGCGGCGGTGCAATCATGTGTGCAATTGAAATTTCTGGATTGTTCGTAGTCGCAATGCCGTGGTGCTCTTCAATAAGTTTACCGTCGGTGGTCGGAACCACAAAAGGAGTTTTTTGGATAAAGTATTTTTTCATTGTGGAGTTGCTAAGGTTCTGAGATGCTAAGGTACTAAGACTGTAATTCGGTTCGCTGAAAATTCAATAAAAATTACAGTTTCCAAAATACTTAAACTTCAATAGCTAGTTTCACCTTAGAACCTTAGAACCATAGAACGTTAGCATCTCAGAACCTTATTCCTTGATCATTTTCGCCACTTTCACCCCTTTCTCCGTGTAAATTTTCACGAAATAAACGCCTTTTGTTTTTTGACTCAAATCGAAATCAACCTTCGGAGCGTTTACCATCATGGTTTCTAAAATGCGTCCTTGCACGTCGAATAATTGCACCGAAGTAATGTTGCCTTTTGAAGTGATGTATACCACGCCGTTTGTTGGGTTTGGCGATATAGAAACGGCATTGTTTTCAATAGCATTCAAATTCAAAAGGGGTGCAACAACCGTAGTTGCCGTGTTGGTTTCTACAGGGAAATTGTAATCGAAATAGATATTCGCTTTGTTTTCAATCGAATCACCGATGACAAGATCGTTTTTGGTTTTGATTTTAAAAGCTACATAACCGTGACTTCCCGGCTCGTCATCTACTTCCGCTGGAAGATTGATGTTTTGAAACTGGAACTCGACTTTATTGTCTGTAATTTTGGTCACTTGCGGATGCGAAGTGCTTGTGAGTTGCAAGGAACGCATGTCAAATTTAGCGGTATCAATCAAATCCATGATGACAACATTTTCAGCCGGAGCGGTTCCTTTATTTTGAAAACGAATCAGGTAATGCAGATAATTCCCAACCATTTCAGGCGTCAATGTATCGCCTTCAAGACAGGTTTTGTCATTCGGATCGTATGAACCCGCAACGGTTTGCAATGCCGTTGAAGTATTGTCATTTATAGTTTCGTCTCCGACAGCAGGCGTAATCGAAGCCGTATAATTTAAAACATCACCAATATTGACTGGCGGCGTTTCCTGAGGAGAATTGAGATTCAAAGTAATATAAATCAATCGGCTTTCGAATGGCATTAAATTGCTGTAACTCCAATTCAAATTGTTCAAAGTTTGATTGTCGAGTGGTGTTTCAGTTGATACAAAATCCAAAATGGCGTCGTCGAAAGTAAAATTGATGTTCCCCGACATAATTTGGTTTCCTTTGTTTTTATAGACGATTATAAAACTGGTGTCGAAACCCGGACGTGGTCTAATATTAGGAAGCAATGTAATTTCAACATCATTGTGGATGCCATTCGGCGATACACAAAAATCTTGTGTTTGAACAGAACCGTCAATAGCGGCAAAATTTACAAT
>JANPJB010000121.1:0-39276 GCA_031425295.1 Flavobacterium sp.
TTTTTTCAGATTTAATCTGGGAAGGCGTGCTTTCCCGAGCGATCTATTTAGAGCATTTCTCCAATAATCACATTTTTCTATTTCATTGTTTTGAAAAACATGTCGAATCGATTATTCTTAAATCGCTCGTACCCGAAACAGATTTTCTAACTAAAGAAGGATTGCAATGGCTTAGTGACAATATGTTTACCGAAACCCTCGAAATGAAAGTCGGTAAAAAAGAATATTCGGAAGAACGAAACAAATCTATTTTCGACTTGATACAGCAAGGCTCGTTTTTAAGTGACGGCCAATTATACCAACAAATCAATTCGATTATTCAATCGTAATTTTTTAGGAAACGCTTTTATAAATTGGTTATTTTAGTACACAATTTTAAATACTAAAGCAGCGATACTTTATGGATATTCTTCAGACCATCCAAAACCTAAGAGATGAACTCAACGTACACAACCACAACTATTATGTGCTTGACACACCAACAATTTCAGATTTTGAATTCGACCAGAAACTCAAGCAACTTCAAGAATTAGAAAATCAAAATCCGCAATACTTTGATGAAAATTCCCCAACGCAACGAGTAGGAGGAACCATCACCAAAAATTTTCAAACGGTTGCGCATGATTACCGCATGTATTCGCTCGACAATTCGTATTCGAAAGAAGATTTAATCGATTGGGAAAATCGTATTCAGAAAGTGCTCGGCAATGTGGAAATCGACTATGTATGTGAACTCAAGTACGACGGCGCATCAATCAGCATCACTTATGAAAACGGAAAGCTAAAACGTGCTGTAACGCGCGGTGATGGCTTTCAAGGTGATGATGTGACCAACAATATCAAAACCATTAGGTCAATTCCCTTGCATCTGAAAGGAAATAACTACCCTGATAAATTCGATATTCGCGGTGAAATTATTCTACCATTATTCGGTTTTGAAAAAATGAATCAAGAACTTATCGAAATCGGAGAAACACCCTACGCAAACCCTAGAAACACCGCTTCGGGAAGTTTAAAATTGCAAGACAGTACCGAAGTCGCCAAACGACCGCTCGATTGTTTGTTATACTTTTTAATTGGGAATAAACTACCATTTGATTCGCAATTTGAAGGTTTGCAAACCGCTAGAAATTGGGGATTCAAAGCACCAACCGAAGCCAAACTCGCCAAGAATCTTGATGAAGTTCTCGAATTCATCAATTATTGGGATACGCATCGACACAATTTACCGTACGAAACCGATGGCGTTGTGATTAAAGTGAATCGTTTTCAATACCAAGACGAGTTGGGTTACACCGCAAAAGCACCGCGCTGGGCGATGGCGTACAAATTCAAATCAGAACAGGTTTCAACAACGTTAAATTCTATATCGTACCAAGTCGGAAGAACCGGAGCGATTACTCCAGTGGCAAACTTAAAACCGGTGCAGCTTGCCGGAACAGTTGTTAAACGGGCTTCATTACACAATGCCGATCAAATTGAGAAGCTCGATATTCGTGTTGGCGATACCGTCTTCGTCGAGAAAGGAGGCGAGATCATTCCAAAAATTATAGCAGTTGATTTGAGTCGACGCCCTCCAAATACACAACCCACGCAGTACATCACGCATTGCCCCGAATGTCATACCGAACTTGTGCGTACCGAAGGCGAAGCGAATCATTACTGTCCCAATTTTTATGGTTGCCCGCCGCAAATCATTGGAAGAATTCAACATTACATTTCAAGAAAAGCGATGGATATTGAAGGGCTTGGAGGAGAAACTGTAGCGTTGCTATGCAACAATAACCTCGTTCACAATTATGCCGACTTATACGAGTTGACCGTTGAACAAGTACTACCGCTCGAAAGAATGGCGCAAAAATCTGCCGAAAACCTGGTCAATGGTATCGAAAATTCCAAAAAAATTCCTTTTGAAAATGTATTATACGCCCTTGGAATCCGCTTCGTCGGTGAAACTGTAGCCAAGAAATTAGCCAAGCATTACAAGAATATCGACGCGCTGCAAAAAGCAAGTTTAATGGAATTAATTCTAGTTGATGAGATAGGCGACAAAATTGCAAGCTCCGTCATTGAATTTTTCGAAAATGAGGAAAACCAGCGCATCATCAAACGCCTAAAAAATTACGGCGTTCAGTTTGAAGTTGTTGAAAAAATCAACCCGAACGCAACGCAAAAATTAGCAGGTAAAACCTTCGTAGTTTCCGGTGTGTTTACAATTTATTCGCGCGACAGTTTGAAAGAAGCGATAGAAGAGAACGGCGGGAAAGTAGGAAGTTCGATTTCTGCCAAAACCGATTATGTAATTGCCGGCGAGAATATGGGTCCAGCCAAATTAGAAAAAGCCAACCAGCTCAAAATACCGATTATCTCTGAAAATGACTTTATGCAATTGTTACATAATCCTCAAAACTAAATAAGTGTCGTGGTTTTAGTCTGAATGGGTAGTATTGTCACTATGCTAAATCGAGAAACGTTTTTTCATCATTCACAATATTTCATGCATTTTCATTTTCTTTTTTAAATTTGGTTGCTGACCTTTCTCGCGTTTGCAATGCAATTGATATTCTATTATTGTTGTAAAATACTTTGTATCATGGAAAAATTATTTGCATTAATCGTAATACTGTTAGGTTTATTCAAAAATTAGTTTACATTTATCCATAATTAATTTTGCGTTTTCGAATAAATTATGAAAAATAAATACTTAGGTTTTAAATCAGATAAATTATTAAAACCATTTATTGCATTTTACTTTTTTATAGGATTTGTAGAAATCGTCGCTGAACTTTTTAAGGACTATTTTTTTATTACAGCCTCAAAACCGCTTTTAATGCCAATACTGATAGGTATTTATTGTATTGGTTCAAAAAAGAAGAATCTCCTATTTATAGTAGCATTAGCCGCAGCTTGGATCGCCAATATTGTATTGATTTCCGACTCGGTGGCGTGCTATACTTCAGGCATCCTCTTTTTTCTAATTTACCGCATACTGATCATTTATTTGGTATTAAGATCCATAAAATTTCCGGGTTACATCCCGATGATCATTGGCGCATTACCGTTTTTATTTATTTATTTGTTTGTGGCAAACCTTTCGTATAACGAATTGGGCTACCGTTTTTTTCTATTCGTAATTCAGGGATTGATTATGGTGTTTTTTGGCAGCTTATGCCTTGCGAACTACATCATAAAGTCGAACACATCAAACACTTATCTTCTGATTAGTACGATGCTTTTTACCGTGATTCAGTTTGTTATGGTGATCAAAATGTATTATTCAGATTATAATATATTCCGACCATTAGCCATGCTGCTTTATGTTTTCGCACAATACTTATTGTATCTTTTCGTCGTTATTGAAGAGAAAAGAAAGAAACGTTATCAAATTATCAATCGGATTGAACCAATAGTTTAAAGTACTTTTACAGGATGAAAATCGAAAGCAACATCAATACAAAACACCTGATTTCATCTTCAATTAATATTGCTTATTTTGTATTGGCATTCGCTCAGATAATAGCAGAACTATTCGATTTTGTCAATGCCGCACGGACGCTTCGGATTATCATTCCGCTTTTACTGACCGTGTTGTATTATATTCATTCGGTAAAGCAAAACCTTTTTTTTTATATCGTCATGGCGCTGCTGCTGATTAGTAATATGTTTTTCTACCAAACGCATGCGTCGTTTTTTTTCTACGGACTTATTACTTTTATTCTACTTAGAATCGTTACATTAGTGCATATTTTTAGATTGTCACATCATAAGAATTACCTTCATATCATTGTAGCCTCGTTTCCATTTTTGTTGATTTTTTTCTATTTGATTTCTGCAACGAATGAAATTTCGGAATATGAATTTAACTTGTTAATCGTTCAAAGTATTTTAATAGCGTCGCTTGGAGGCGTATCAGTCGTCAATTATCTGAAGGATGACAACCGAGAAAACTCGTGGTTACTAATAAGTACATTGCTATTTGTGGGATTGCGTTTCATCATTTACATCGAACGCTATTTTATTTCCAATTTATCACTAACCATCTACATACCAATAGAAATTATACTAAATGTATTCGCCTTTTACACTTTTTACAAATATGTAATCGCTGCCGAATCGAATGAGCATCAAAATTCCGTAACCAATGATGATAAAGCGTGATCTGAAAACTTCCACTTTTACTTATAGCTACTTTGCGATAGCTCTTACTTTAGCGATAGCAGAGTACAGCAAATTTACGCCGATGTTGTTTATATTGAAGCCCCTGCTAATTCCGAGTCTGCTGCTCTTATATTGGGTGACTTCAAGAAACAAATGCAGTTGGTATATCATCGCGTTGTTTTTCGCCTTGTGTTCGAATATTTTGCTGCTTTTTCCCAACACCGACTTGTTCCTATACGGTATTATAGCGTTTCTATTTTACCGTATTGCGACGGTTGTTACCATTGTCAGTAGAGGCGACAAGATTGTTCTGTTGCCTTTGGCACTGGCCACCGTCCCCTTTTTGTTTATTTTCTCGTATCTGATTTATGTGATGGTGAATCCCAATGACCCTAATTTTTATCCTACAATAATCAATGATCTGATCATCTCGATTTTCAGCGGACTCGGGTTGTCGCATTATGTAATGAATGACAGCAAACAAAACTCGTGGCTGATCATCAGCACCTTATTGTTTACGTTCCTCGTGATATTGTTTATGGTCGAAAATTTCTATCTCTCGAATGAAGTTTTCAAACCTTTGTCAGCAGTAGTTTTTGCATTAGCACATTATGCCTTTTATCTGTTTGTCATCGAAACCGAAAATCAAACCACGATCGATTTACCCTGAGCGATTTTTTCCTTATCCGTATCGAAATAAAAATCTATCCGTCCCAAATTCACACCGTAACAACCTACTTGATTCACCAGTACATCCTGACCCGCGACATTTTTCAAAACCGTCGGTTTGTCTAAAAAAGTATGCGTATGACCGCCGATAATCAAATCAATGTCCTGCGTCAGCGAAGCCAATTTTACATCACAAATCTTGTCGGGTTCATTTTTATACTGATAGCCGATGTGCGACAAGCAAATGACCAAATCGCACTTTAGCTCATGCCTTAAAATGCGCGCCATATCCTGCGAAACCGCCAGCGGATCGTTGTATATCGTTTCTTTATAGTTCTTCTTATCGACCAGACCTTCCAGTGCGATACCCAAACCAAAAACGCCAACCTTGATACCATTCTTATTGAAAATCTTATAAGGCTTCACTAAACCGTTTAGGACCGTATTCTTAAAATCGTAATTCGACGAGACAAATTCAAATTGCGCGTTCGGCAACTGCGCATGAAACCCGTCAATGCCATTGTCAAAATCATGGTTGCCCATCGTCGCCAGGTCGTATTGCATCATGCTCATGAGCTTGAATTCGAGTTCACCGCCATAATAATTAAAATAAGGTGTACCCTGAAAAATATCACCGGCATCGAGCAGCAGCACATTCGGGTTTTCGTTGCGAATCGTATCAATCAAAGCGGCACGCCGCGCCACGCCGCCCATATTCGGATTCTTAGGATGCGTTGCGGGAAACGGATCGATATAACTATGCACATCGTTCGTGTGCAAAACCGTCAAATGTTTTGTATTGTTGCTTTTAAAACTGCTCATCGATAAGCCCAAACCCACCAAAGCTGTGGTCGCCGCCGTTTTTTCTATGAATTCTCTTCTTTTCATTGTGTGTTTTTTTAGGAGCTGTTTCCCGCTTTCGCCTTTATCTTTTTTTGCAAAAAAGGATATCGGCTCTATCGGGGCTAGGGCATCCATCTATTTTTCAACTGTTATTCTGACATCAGTAATCATCGGAACCGTATCAACATCCTTAAAATAATCAATCAGAATATTGCGTAACTTATAATCGAGATCGTATTTGTGGATTCCTTTTTTGAAAAAAATCATATTGTCGCCGCCATTCGACAGGTAATCATTCGTGCCTACATAATATATTTGGCTCGGTAAAAAGGGTTTGCCTTGAATCAGAATATCTTTTGCTTTACTGTCTTTGCCAATTGTAAAAGTCATTCCATTGAGCGGATGCGGCTTCTTCTCGGTGATGAAGTAGTTCAGCATTTCCTGAATCTGTTCGCCTTTCAAAGCAATCACGACCAAGCTGTTCTCAAAAGGCATAATCTCATAGGCAGTCCGCGCCGTAACATCGCCCTGCGGAATAATCGACCGAATGCCACCATGATTCAACAATACAATATCGATCGATTTCTTCTCCCGCGCCATAAAAATCGGATTGCTTTGAAGCATCACCGCGTCCGCAAAAAGATTGCCCATCGGTGTTTGCCATTCGCCATTTTTGTCAAGCGTTTGCGGTGCATTGGCAAGCACGGCGCTTAAGTCTTTATCAATATGTTCGCGGTACGGTTTGATAAAATGTTCAATGCTAGCGACTTCTTGCTGTGCACTCGTAATCCCAATTTCTTTACCCTCAATTCTAGTGACATTCAGTTTTTGCTGCCCGCACGAAACGCTAAGTATAAATGTTAAGAATAAAACAAAATACGCCAATACAACGTTATAGTTTTTTAGTTTTACCATCCTAAATGAAACTTATTTAATTAAATTTGTAATTCAAGTAAAAGTAGTATGTTTTTAAATTATTTAAAGAATTTTTTTACGCAAAAAACCGTTAAGAAAAGTTTAGCTAATGTAAAACATACGCCGACGCAATCAACCATAGAAACGGTTGGGATTATTTTCGACGAGGGTTATTTCTACGAAAAAGAAGCCCTGGTGGAGGAATTGGTTCAAAATGGAATTCACGAGAACAACATCAAAATTCTCGTTTTCAAAGACAAAATCAAGAAAAACGAACAATTCGATTACCCGGTTTTCAGCCATAAAGATTTAAGTTGGACCGCCACTTTCGATAAGTCCGAAGTCAAGGATTTTACCGCCCAAAAATTCGATCTATTAATAAATTATTATGATACGGAAAAGGCTGCTTTGTTGCTTGTATCGAATCAATCAAAAGCGTATTTCAAAGTGGGATTTGCTGCAGTCGACAAAAAGCTAAATCATTTCATGATTGATACAAATGCTGAAAATTATAAAGTGTTTGTCGACGAGCTCTTTAAATATCTGAAAATATTAAACAAAATATAATATGCAATCACTTGTAGGAACCGGAGTTGCGCTGGTCACACCCTTTAAAAAAGACCAATCTGTAGATGTTGACGCAATCAAAAAAATCGTCAACTTCCAAATCGATAATCAAATAGAGTATCTGGTCGTTTTGGGTACAACCGCCGAAAACGTAACGTTGTCCGATGCCGAAAAAAACCTTGTGATTCAAACCGTAATCGAAGCCAACAATAAAAGATTACCACTCGTACTCGGCGTCGGCGGCAGCAATACTGCAAACGTCATCGAAGAATTGAAAACCCGCGATTTATCAGCTTTCGATGCGATCCTTTCGGTTTCCCCTTATTACAACAAACCGACGCAGGAAGGCATTTACCAACATTTCAAAGCGATTGCGCAAGCGTCTCCAAAACCGATTATTTTATACAATGTTCCCGCTAGAACGGGTACCAATATGCTACCGGAAACTGTACTTCGATTGGCAAATGAATTCAAAAATATTGTAGCGATCAAAGAAGCCGCTGGTGATATCGTACAAGCGATGCAGCTGATACAAAACAAGCCTAAAGATTTCCTAGTAATTTCTGGCGACGACATGATTGCCTTACCAATGGTGTTAGCAGGAGGAAGCGGCGTAATCTCCGTTATCGCAGAAGGTATTCCAAAATTATTTTCCGAAATGATCCGTTTGGGTCTGCAGCGTAAAGTAGATGAAGCATACCAATTGCACTACAAAGTGGCTGACCTGATTGATTTAATCTTCGAACAAGGCAACCCGGCTGGCATAAAAGAAATCTTCAAATGTTTGGGACTGTCCGAAAATACGGTGCGACTTCCACTAGTCAATGCCGATGCAGTTCTCGCTTCTAAAATTGAAAAATTCCTTAAAAATCTGTAGTGAATACGTCAAAATATCCTGCATTGTATTAATGGAAAAAATATTTTGTAGTGTGTAATTAATAACTAAATTTGCAGTTCGTTTTGAAAGCTTGAAAAAGGCTGTAAATCAACAAGACCGATCGAAAAATAATGAATAAATTCTTATACTTTTTACTAGCTGCCGTATTATTGAGTTCTTGCAGTTCTTACCAAAAAGCCTTAAAATCAGATGATGTAGCGGTAAAGTATGCTGAAGCTGAGAAAAAATACGACGCCAAAAAATACAACAAAGCGATCCGTCTTTTCGAACAAATGGCACCAGCTTTCAGAGGCAAGCCGCAATCAGAAAAGATGTTTTACATGTTCGCCCAATCCTATTACAAAACGGAACAGTATTATCTTGCCGGCTATCAATTCGAAAGTTTTACGGCTAGTTACCCGAAAAGTGAAAAAGTAGAAGAAGCGGCATATTTAGAAGGAAAATCGTATTCAATGCTGTCGCCACCGTATAGTCTGGATCAAATCGATACCGTAAAAGCGATTGATAAATTGCAAACCTTCATAGACGCTTACCCAAATTCGAGCTATTTGCCCGAAGCCAACGCAACGCTGAAGAATTTGACCGATAAGCTGGAAAAGAAATATTACGAAATCGCCAAACAATACAATACGATTTCAGATCACAAAGCGGCATTAGTAGCATTTGATCTTTTTATTGGCGACTATCCCGGCACAATATATAAAGAAGCCGCTTTGTTTTACAAACTTGATTCCGCTTATAAATTAGCGATTAACAGTATTCCTGCGAAAATGGAAGAGCGTTTGAGAAATGCAAAAGTGGCTTATAGCAGTTTATTGAAATTCAAAGAGAATACCACATACAAAGAAAAAGCCGACACGATGCTGGCCAGAATTGATAAAGATTTACAACAATACTCAAAATAAAGAAGTCATGGATTTAAAAAAGACGAATGCTCCGGTAAACACAATCACTTACAACAAAAGTGTTATTGAAGAACCAACCGGAAATGTGTATGAGGCGATCACCATAATGGCGAAAAGAGCAAACCAAATCAATTCTGAAATTAAAAA
This sequence comes from Flavobacterium sp., assembly GCA_031425295.1. Classification (GTDB taxonomy): domain Bacteria; phylum Bacteroidota; class Bacteroidia; order Flavobacteriales; family Flavobacteriaceae; genus Flavobacterium. Next base: position 9,103 of record JANPJB010000121.1, read on the forward strand.
GGAATTGACGGAGAAACTGGAAGAGTTCGCAACGTACAATGATAGTTTGGAGGAAGTTTTTGAAAACAAAGAGCAAATCGAGGTTTCTAAATTCTACGAGAAATTACCCAAACCACACGCTTTAGCTGTTCAAGAATGGTTGGATGGTAAAATCTACCACAGAGCAGAAAACAGTACTAAATAATTTTAGCAATGTCAGTTTTAAGTGGTAAAAAAATAGTTCTGGGTATTTCAGGGGGAATTGCCGCTTACAAAACTGCTCACTTGGTTAGACTTTTCATAAAAGCCGGCGCTCAGATTCAAGTAATCATGACGCCGGCTTCTAAGGATTTTATAACGCCGCTTACTTTATCGACGCTGTCTAAAAATCCGGTGCATTCGAGTTTCTTCAATGAAGAGGACGAAAACGCCCAATGGAACAACCACGTCGAATTAGGACTTTGGGCAGATCTAATGCTCATCGCACCAGCCACCGCCAACACACTTTCTAAAATGGCGACGGGCAATTCAGATAATTTATTAATAGCGACGTACTTGTCTGCAAAATGTCCGGTTTACTTTGCTCCGGCGATGGACTTAGACATGTACAAACACCCATCAACCCTCGCGAGTTTCAATACTTTGCATCAGTTTGGCAATACAATGATCCCGGCGGAAAATGGGGAACTTGCAAGCGGTTTATCAGGCGAAGGCAGAATGGCCGAACCTGAAAATATCATCGCTTTTCTTGAGGCAGATATAGCAAGCAAACTGCCTTTAAACGGAAAAAAAATATTGATTACCGCCGGTCCGACATACGAAGCGATCGATCCCGTACGTTTTATTGGAAATCATTCTTCGGGAAAAATGGGTTTTGATATCGCGGAAAGTGCCGCAAACCATGGAGCCGAAGTAGTTTTGATTTCAGGACCGACTCATTTGAATGTCAAAAATTCCACCATTCAATTGGTTCGTGTTGTCAGTGCGCAAGAAATGTACGAAGCGTGCCATCAATATTTTGATACAATGGATGCAGTCGTTTGTGCCGCGGCAGTAGCTGATTACAGACCGAGCCAAGTCGCCGATCATAAGATTAAAAAAACAGAAGATTATTTCAATATTGCACTCGAAAAGACTAAGGACATATTGGCTTCGCTGGGTCAGATGAAAAAGCAACAGTTTTTAATTGGATTTGCGCTCGAAACTCAAAATGAAATCGAAAATGCAAAGCTGAAAATTCAGAAAAAAAACTTAGATTTGATTGTTTTAAATTCGCTACAAGATCAAGGTGCGGGATTTGGAAAACCAACCAATAAAGTGACTTTCATTGATCGCAATAATACTATTGAAAGTATGGAACTCAAATCAAAAGAAGCTGTTGCCGAAGACATTATTAATAAAATAATCCAACATTATCATGCATAAATTAATCGCAATTGTAGCTGTAATTTTCTTTGGAACGGTGCAAGCACAAGAATTAAATTGCACCATAAAAATCAATGCAGACCAAGTTGGGGGAACCAACGTGCAGGTTTTCAAAACGTTGGAGCGATCTTTGTCCGATTTTGTGAATAAAACGAACTGGACGACACAGAAAATCAAAGCGAATGAACGCATTAATTGCTCAATGTTCATTACGATCAATGAATTTGCAGGTAATCAGTTTAAAGCCTCTATACAAATCGAATCTTCGCGCCCGACATACAACTCAACGTATTCTTCGCCGATTTTCAACTACAATGACAAGGATTTTAATTTCGATTACAACGAGTTTCAAATCCTCAATTACAATCCAGCCGCATTCGATTCGAATCTGGTTTCAGTCGTTGCTTTCTACAGCCTGATCATCATTGGAATGGATGCAGACACGTTCGCACAAGATGGCGGAAATCCTTATTATGAAGTTGCTCAAGAAATAGCAAACGTAGCGCAATCCAGTGGTTATCCGGGTTGGAGTCTTGGCGATAGCAACCAGAATCGCTATTTCTTGGTCAATAATCTATTGTCGAATATGTTCAGCCAATACCGCGACGCCTTATTCCAATACCACTACGAAGGTTTAGACCTGATGCACCGAGACCTCAAAACAGCCAAAGAAAAAATTATCGGAGCCATTACCCAATTGTCTTTCATGGAAGTGAACAAACCGAATTCTTTTCTGACACGAGTATTCTTCGATGCTAAAGCGGATGAAATAGTGTCGATATTTACAGGTGGTCCGACCGTTGACAACGCCGCTTTGCTAGATAAGTTATATACGATTTCGCCGTTGAATTCTGGTAAGTGGACCGAAATAAAACTGTAGGTTGACTCCTTTCTCTAATCGTAGTTGTTCATGATACAATCACTTTCTATCAATAATTTTGCTTTGATTGAGAAAATGACCATCGATTTTTCGAATGGTTTTTCAATCATTACGGGTGAAACTGGTGCAGGGAAGTCGATACTGTTAGGCGCTTTGGGCTTGGTACTCGGAAAAAGAGCAGATCTTACGTCACTCAAAAACAAAGAAGAAAAGTGCATTATCGAAGCGTCTTTCGATATTTCGAATTACCAATTACAGCCTTTTTTTGAAGCCAACGATCTCGATTATGATGCGGTAACGATACTCCGGCGCGAAATCCTTCCTTCGGGAAAATCGCGTGCTTTTATCAATGATACGCCGGTAAATCTTCAAGAACTGCAAGATTTGAGCGAGTTTTTGATTGATGTGCATTCACAACACCAAACACAGGCGTTATCTGAAAACCAATACCAGTTTGAAATCATAGATGCAGTTGCGGCAAATGCCGATTTGATTGCGACGTTTCAAACGGTTTTTAAACAATACAAAAAGGATACTTCGGCGTTAAACGCTTTGAAGTTGGCGTTGCAAAATGTACTCAAAGAGCAAGACTACAATACGTTTTTGTTGAGTGAATTGCAGGCGGTTTCATTAAATACAATCGATCAAGTTGCATTGGAAGCGGAATTCGAAACACGCAACAATTTGGAATTCATCAAAGAAAACCTGCACAAAGCATTAAGTGTTGCGAATGAAGAACAATACGGTATAACACATTTGCTTAATGAAATCAAGAACAGCCTGCAAAAAGTAGCCGGATTTTCTACCGAATATCAGGCGGTTTTCGAGCGTGTCAATAGTGTTGCGATAGAAATGAGTGATGCGGTTGATGAACTCGATAAAATGTCCGAAGAACTGATTCACGATCCGGAAAAAATGGAATTCGTCCAGCAAAAACTGCAATCGGTATATGCCCTTCAAAAGAAACACCAAGTTGTTTCGGTTGCCGAATTACTTCAAATTCAGGCGGATTTAGAAGTACAAGTCGATGCCGTTTCAACGATTGAAGAAAATATCACAATACTGGAGAATGCAATTCAAACTTCTGAAAAAACCTTAGATGAATTAGCTCAAAAAATCCATAAGAAAAGGTTGGAATCCATTCCGGCATTGACCAAACAATGGGTCGAGATTTTAGCGCAATTGGGCATGCCAAACGTTCGTTTTAAAATCGAAATTACGGAAGTCGATCATTACCTATCGAATGGTAAATCGGAAATGCAGTTTTTGTTTGCAGCCAATTTAGGCTCCGATTTCGGACTGCTTAAAAAGGTAGCTTCGGGTGGTGAATTATCCAGAATTATGCTTGCCACAAAGGCGATCCTTGCGAATTACTCCAAATTGCCAACAATTATCTTTGATGAAATTGATACCGGTGTCTCAGGCGAAATTGCGAATAAAATGGGCGAAATCATGAAAACGATGAGTCGAAATATGCAGGTTTTTGCGATTACGCATTTGCCTCAGATTGCAGCCAAAGGCGATTCGCATTTCAAAGTTTACAAATCGATTCTAGCAGGCGATACGGTCACAGAATTAAAGCATTTATCACAGGAAGAAAGGGTTGTGGAAATCGCACAAATGCTATCGGGAACGGCTGTTTCTGAATCGGCTTTAAATCACGCTAAGGCATTGTTGAACTAATTTTTTTGCGCTATATTTGTTTCACTTTTAAATGAATTTTAAACGTTTTTTATCTATAAAAATACCATATAACATGATCATAGAACCGAGAATGAGAGGCTTTATTTGTTTGACATCCCACCCAAAAGGATGCGAGCAAAACGTAAAAAATCAAATCGAATTTGTAAAATCAAGAGGAAGCATTGAAGGCGCAAAACGCGTTTTGGTGATTGGCGCTTCTACAGGATTTGGATTGGCTTCACGCATTACCAGCGCCTTTGGTTCGAACGCATCAACGATTGGTGTTTTTTTTGAAAAACCGCCTTCCGAAGGGAAAACTGCTTCTCCGGGTTGGTACAATTCCGCTGCTTTTGAACAAGAAGCAACCAAAGCCGGATTGTATGCTAAAAGTATCAATGGCGACGCCTTCTCGAATGAAGTGAAACAGCAGACCATCGATTTGATCAAGGCCGATTTAGGACAAGTTGATTTGATTATCTACAGTCTTGCTTCGCCGGTGCGCATGCATCCTGAAACAGGTGTTTTGCATCGCTCGGTATTAAAACCCATTGGAGACAAATTCACAAACAAAACGGTTGATTTTCATACCGGAAATGTAAGCGAAGTTTCAATTGAACCCGCAAACCAAGAAGATATCGACAATACGGTGGTTGTCATGGGCGGCGAAGATTGGTCGATGTGGATGGATGCCATGAAAAAAGCCGGTGTTCTCGCGCAAGGTGCGACTACAATCGCGTATTCCTATATCGGGCCAGCAGTTACGGAAGCTGTTTATAGAAAAGGTACTATCGGAAGAGCAAAAGACCACTTGGAGGCAACCGCTTTCACGATCACCGACAGCCTGAAAACAATAGGAGGAAAGGCTTATGTTTCTGTCAATAAAGCTTTGGTAACACAAGCGAGTTCTGCCATTCCCGTAATTCCTTTATACATATCTTTGTTGTATAAGATCATGAAAGCAGACGGTATTCATGAAGGATGTATCGAGCAAATCCAAAGGCTTTTCAGCCAACGTTTGTACAACGGCGATAAGGAAGTTCCGACAGACGGACATGGCAGAATCAGAATTGATGATTGGGAAATGCGCGATGATGTGCAGCGGAGCGTGGCTCAATTGTGGCTTGAAGCTACCACTGAAACCTTACCGGGAATTGGAGATTTGGCGGGTTACAAGCAAGATTTCTTGAATTTGTTCGGATTCGGTTTTGAAGGTGTTGACTATAATGCCGATGCTGATGAAATGGTGCAAGTGCCGAGTATCAAATAAACTTATCGTTCAATGAGCCCATTGTAGCTATCATAGCGGTTCAATAATTTGCCGGTGAAGACATCAATTTCGACAATTTCCATTTCGGTAATTTTCTGATTGTTCCCATGCGATGACTTGTTGGCGACCTTATATACATACTTTTCATTTTTCTTAATGTATTGCAGTTTGGGTTCGGTCACCTCGTTTCCTTTGCGAGAGAAAACTTTCATCGCCAATTCTTTCGCCGCTGTTTTTGAAATGAAATTTATCGGGCTGTCATTAATCAGGAAGGCTGGAACTGAATTAAGATTGGGTTCTTCAATTAATTGTAGTTCGGGGTTGAGTTTAATCCATATTCCGGATTTCATGCCATCGATCTTGGTATAATTGAAGTGGTACAATACCCAAATTTCAAAAACGTTTTTCGTAATTCTCTTTCTGGTCAGAAACTGTTCTGTCTCTATTCTTTTGTTGGAGACAAAATATTTGTAGTGTGTTCCGGTTTCGGAAATTTCAAAATAAGGTTTCAAATGTTCGCCGACTTTAGAAAACAATATGCTGTCCGCAACGGTTACGATTTGCTCTGTCTTGATATTGGTTGCCCAGGTTGGAGCACAAAAAACCAAACAGATAAGTACGTAAATTGATCGCATGCGTTTTCGTTTATATTTAAAAAACTTAGTCCTAAACAGTTACGCAATTTTTGTCATTTTCAACTGATGATCCTAAAAAAGTCGTTGAAATCCGAATAAACCTGCATTATCTGCACATAAACGCACAGCAAAATACTACTCATTACTTGTGAAATTGCATTTGGCATAAGTTTGTTCCCTATAAAAACTTCCCGACATTTGTTGTTCTAATTTCTCAGGCAGATGACTATCAATCCAAATCTTATTTTACAAAACGACATCGTTTTATTGCGTGCGTTGCAGCAAAGTGATCTAGAATACCTTTTGCCATTTGCTATTCATGAACCTGAAATTTGGAAATACGCACTTGTTCGCGCCGATGGTAGGCAAAACCTTGAACATTACATAGCGAACGCGCTTGAAGGAAAATTGAATCTGACGGAATATCCTTTTATCGTTTTCGATAAATTAAAACAAGAATATGCCGGAAGCACACGTTTTTACGATATCAATTTTGCATTTAAAACGCTGCAGTTGGGTTATACTTGGTATGGGAAAAACTTTCAAGGCAGTGGACTCAACAAGCATTGCAAATATTTATTACTGGAATATGCTTTCGAAACTTTAGGCATGGAACGTGTCGAATTTAGGGCCGACAACGCCAATGAAAGAAGTAAAGCTGCAATGTTGAGCATTGGCTGTAAAGTTGATGGCGTGCTACGAAGCAATATGCCTACTTTCGAAAGCGAGATCCGTCGCGATAGCATCGTATTGAGCATATTGAAAGACGAATGGTTTGATGAAGTGAAAGCCAATCTCAAAGCAAAACTTATTGTCTAATATGGCGGTCTTTATGTAAAGTTTGCGAACTTTGCGCTAAAAATAAAATCAAATGCAAATCAAACCCAAATTTGGTGTCGACCAATTGCTTTTCGGTATGAAACAAAGCGATGTCAAAAACCTTTATGGCAACCCAGACAAGCAGTTTCAAGATGAGGATCAGAATATCATTTATGTTTACAACCTCCAAAGACTCAGACTGACCTTTTACGAAGATGAAGATTTTCGTTTGGGGTATATGATCAGCTCACATCCCGAACAAACATTATTTAATCATAAAATTCTAGGTCGAAAAGTGCGGGATGTTCAAAAAGAACTCGAATCGCAAGGTTTTAAATCTTGGGAAAAAGAAGATTTCGATTTAACTGAAAACCATTTCAATGAAGACCATTGGCTGATCTTACAAAGCGAATTTGATCAGATTGTAAAAGTGGAAATCGGCGCCATCATCAAAAATGAAGATCAGTTCGACTGGAAGTTTGGCGGGAATTAAAAACACGAATTCCACTAATTTACACGAATGAAACAGTGCAAATTAGTGGAATTTGTATGAGGAAATATTACTGTTTTGTAGTCGCTGCTGGAGCTACTGGTGCATTGGGTAAAGTCTCGAACAATTCGACTTCAAAAATGATATTCGCATTGGGCGGAATCACATTTCCTGCACCGCGTTCGCCATATCCTAAAGCAGATGGAATAAAAATAACGGCTTTGTCTCCAAAAGACAAATTACCGATACCTTCTAAAAACCCTGGAATCAAACCGTCTTTTTTACCTGCTTGAAAAGGAAACGGAGCGTATCCATTTTGGGAAGCACGGTTTTGATCAAATTTGCCGTACGCTTTATTGACGTCTTCATAACTGCTGTCGAATAACGAACCATCTTCAAGATACCCGGCATAGTGGATATACATGGTCGTACCATCAACCGGTTTTTTTCCTGCGCCTTGTTTGATGATTTTATATTCTAAACCCGTAGTCGACTTGGTTGCAGAGGCTCTAACACCAGCCAAATATTTAACTTTATCTGCCATCATCGGACCATACTGTGCAGTATATGCTTTTTTGGCTTCGGCCGCTGCAGCTTCTTGTTTGGCTCTTTCTTCGGCTTGCATAGCTGCTTGTTTTTTATCATCCTCCGCTTTGTTGCCAAAGTAATCTGAGAATACTTTCACTGCGTTGAATGCTTTTGCCTGAGCCCCTTTTCGAATGATTGTTACTTTGTTCATAAGGTCATCTTGCGCAATGGCATCAACGACGGGCTGACCTGAAACCACATAACCAAAAATGGTATGCTTACCATTAAGCCAAGGTGTTTCTTTATGCGTAATGAAAAACTGACTACTGTTGGTCGCAGGTCCAGAATTTGCCATAGCCAAAATACCCGCTTTATCGAAAACATACTCTGGAACGATTTCGTCTTTGAAACTATAACCACAACCACCAGAACCATTTCCTGCAGGATCGCCACCTTGAATCATAAAATCTTTAATCACACGGTGAAATTTCAACCCATCGTAATAAGGCTTTCCTTTAAGTTTTGCATCCGTTATAAAAGGATTATTTCCTTCTGCTAAAGAAACAAAATTAGCAACAGTAATAGGTGCTTTTTGGTATTCTAAACGAATGACAATTTTCCCTTTTGCGGTTTCAAATTCAGCATAAATACCTTCTGCATTGTTTGATGGTGCAGCTTTTTTTACGGTGGCAGTAGGTGCTGGTTTTTTGGTTACTACTGCTTTTTTTGTTTTTTGTGAATACACATTCATCATTCCCAAAAACAATAAAAAGATAACTTTAATTTTCATTTTTTTCAGATTAATATTGTCCTTACTAATTTCGCTTTTCGCAGGGATTTTCAGGTTATTCCCTATGGTGTATGTAATTTAATTATTTTGGCATCGACTCTAAGAGCTCTATTTCAAAGATAATATTGGCATTTGGCGGGATAACACCGCCGGCACCTTGAGCTCCATAAGCAAGTGCGGAAGGTATGAATAAAATTGCTTTATCTCCAAATGATAATTTTTCAATGCCCTCAATAAATCCTGGAATCATGCCCTCTTTTCTTCCATATTGAAACGGAATTGGCGTATACTGACGCGCATCGGATTTTTGCTGATCGAATTTACCAAACGTCAACGCGATATTCTCGATGCTTGTATCAAACAAATCCGCATTTTCCAAAAAACCAGCGTAATGGATATAAATGTTATTACCAGTAGTGGGTTTTTTACCATTTCCTTTCATTGTAATTTTATACAACAAGCCTGATTTTGTTTTGACTGCGGTTTTTCTTGCGGATTCAAAATAAGCTATTTTTTGTTCTTTAACCGCTTTGTATTTGGCATCGTAAATTTTTTTGTTCTCCGCATCAATTGCCGATTGTTTCTTTTGACGTTCAGCTTCCTGCGAGAAAAAACTACTGAAAACTTTCACGGCATCGAATTTTTTGGCGGTAGTTCCGTTTCGAATAATGGTTACTTTTTTAATCTCATCCATGGGCGCAATTTTATTGACGACATCCATTCCGTTTTCAATGACGTGACCGAAAATCGTATGCCTTCCTTCAAGCCATGGCGTTGCAACATGAGTAATAAAAAATTGACTGCTGTTGGTTCCCGGTCCTGAATTCGCCATCGCCAAAACACCGCCTTTGTCAAACCGCAGATCAGAAATTTCGTCTCTAAACAGATAACCAGCATCGCCCGTTCCATCGCACATCGGGTCGCCGCCTTGAATCATAAATTCCGGTATAACACGGTGAAATTTCAGTCCATCATAATATGGTTTTCCTTTATATTCTGGGCTTACAAAACTATTCTTACCTTCGGCTAAACTCACAAAATTAGCCACAGTAATCGGCGCTTTTTCAAAATCGAGCGCAACCGTGACCGTGCCTTTGTTGGTTTCGATCTCGGCATAGAGCCCGTCAGGAAGGTTGTTGGTTTGGTCTTTACAAGAAGCCAAAATGGCGCACGCCATTAAAAGGAAGAGAGAACATTTTTTCATTATGGATTAAAATATTATTCGGTTTGTATTTTATTTTCTGGATTAAAATCGACCAAAGTGACGGTACAAATTAATGGTTGATTGTGACCAATTCTTCTATCATCACCGTGATAACCATACGCCATGTGTGAAGGAAAGAGGAAAGTCACGGTTTCATTTTTATGCATTAATTTGAGTCCGTGTCGCAAACCCATCATGATTTTTTGTTCTTTATCGACATGGTAAACTTGCGGTCGCAATTCCAATTCGGAATATATTATGTTGCCGTCCAAATCTTTGATTTCATAATTAAAATTCGCCACATCGCCTTTTTTCGGACGCAAAGTGTCTAACGTATTTCTCTTGTCATAGCGATACCAATAGCCTTTTTGGGAAGCGATATATTTTACGTTGGCGTCGCTTTTAATGATCGAATCGATTTTGGCTTCTTCACCCGAAATCAGTTTTTTATTGCGCTCAGCTGACTCTTTGAGAAATGTTCCTGAGGAGTGGGATATCGGCTGACGCGCTTGTTGCTGGGAACAGCTCACTAATAAAACGCCAGAAAGCAGCATGAAGAAAAACACGGTATACTTGCCCATCGGTTATATTTTTATTTGGGTTAATAGATTCTTGAATTTGGTGATTGTTGCGTCCATCGACAACGTTGATTTTCCGCCGGCTGCATTGATGTGTCCACCACCGTTGAAATGATCTCTTGCAAATTGATTGACATCAAAATCGCCTTGTGATCGGAATGAAATCTTGATGATGTTCTCATCGCGATGTTCTATGAAAATCGCGGCAAAATGAATCCCTTTGATGCTCAGTCCATAATTGACAATGCCTTCGGTGTCGCCTTTGACGTATTGAAACGCATCAAGTTCTTTTTGCGAAAGCGTAATGTAAGCCGTTTTATGTTCGGGACAAACCACCATGTTTTCTAATGCTCTACCGAGTAATTGCAGGCTTTGATAAGAATTATTATCGAAAAGCAGCGCTGGAATTTCAGCGTTGTCTACACCCAAATCGATCAGATCTGCGACGATTCGATGGGTAGCGCCCGTGGTTTTTGGAAAACGGAATGACCCACTATCGGTCAATATTCCGGTATAAATGCAGGTCGCAATTGTTTTATCGATGTATTGTTTTTTATCGATCATCAATATAAAATTGTAGATCATTTCGCAGGTCGAACCGAACTGCGTATCCGAATACATGAAAGTTGCGTAATCATCGGGTTTTTGATGGTGATCAATCATGATAAACGGTGCGGTCAATTGACTCAGAACTTTCTCCATCTCGCCGGTACGGTGCAATGCATTAAAATCTACTGTGAAAATTACTTCAGCTTCCTGCAGCACTTTTGTTGTATTAGCGCGGTCGTTTTCGTAAACCAATACTGCTGCGCTTCCCGGCATCCAGGCTAAAAAATCAGGAAATTCGTTTGGCGCAATAACGGTCGGCTGATGGTCGCACTTACGAAGAAAATGGTAAAGCGCTAATGTTGAACCCATAGCATCTCCATCGGGGCTTCGGTGTGGAATAATCGCGATTTTTTTCGGACTTGAAAGTAGTTGCGTTATAGCTTCAATATGTTCTTGTTTCATAGGGTGCGAAGTTACATTTTTTTACCAAAACAGAAACAATTTAACACCGTTATAACTCAAAATTTAGACCCCAATTATACGAAATGTCTCGAATGAAGCACTCGAAATTCAATTCTATTTTACCAACAACAATCCGCACCATACAGCAAACAATCCGACAATGACGCTCGAAGCTATATATAGAAACGCCAAACCAGAATGTTGACTCTGCAGCAAAGCAATATTCTCAAATCCGAAGGCTGAAAAAGTAGTGTAGCCACCGCAAAATCCAGTTACAAATAGCCATTTTAAGGAAGAATCACTAAGTTGATTTTTTTCGAGCAAACCCATAATAACTCCGATCAGTAAGCATCCAAGAACATTAACAATTAAGGTCGCCAAAGGAAAAACGGAAGTATAATATCGCGAAACCAAAACAGAAGTAAGGTAACGAAGCGTGCTCCCGATTGCACCGCCGACACCGATTAACAAAAGTGTTTTGAACATAGGATTTGCCTTTAATGGATTTACTTAAAGAATTTCATTTCAAAAATAGATTTTTTAATTTCTATTTTCAAGTCTAAAATTTTAAAAGTATTTTTGTCCATGCAACACAACGTACTTATTTTAGATTTCGGATCGCAATACACACAACTTATTGCCCGAAGGGTTCGCGAACTCAATATATTCTGCGAGATTTTTCCTTACAACCATTTTCCAACAGACTTATCGACCTACAAAGCCGTCATCCTTTCCGGGAGCCCGTTTTCGGTTCGGGCTGATGATGCACCGCATCCGGATTTATCACAGATTCGTGGTAAATTACCTTTGTTAGCCGTTTGCTATGGCGCTCAGTATCTCGCACATTTTAGTGGAGGCGAAGTGGCACCATCAAATACGCGCGAATACGGAAGGACAAATCTGTCTTTCATTAAACCGGGAGAATCGTTTTTTGAAGGCGTCGATGACCATTCCCAAGTCTGGATGTCACACAGCGATACGATTAAAACCCTACCCCAAAATGGTGTTAAATTGGCGAGTACTAACGATGTAGAAAATGCAGCGTACAAAATTGAAGGTGAGACTACTTACGCGATTCAATTTCATCCTGAAGTCTACCATTCTACTGACGGAAAAAAGATGCTCGAGAACTTTCTGGTCAACATCGCTCAGGTGCCTCAAAATTTCACGCCGAATGCTTTTGTTGAAGAAATGGTTGGCGAATTAAAAGAGAAGTTGCAAAACGATAAAGTTGTTCTTGGACTTTCGGGAGGCGTCGATTCTACAGTTGCGGCGGTATTATTGCATCAGGCGATTGGTAAAAATCTGTATTGCATTTTTGTAAATAACGGATTGCTACGTAAAAACGAATTTGAAAGCGTGCTCGACCAATACAAACACATGGGATTGAATGTCAAAGGCGTTGATGCTTCGGACCGATTCCTGAGTCAACTTGCAGGCGTCAGCGATCCTGAAACCAAACGCAAGATCATCGGACGGGTTTTCATTGAAGTTTTTGATGATGAATCGCATCAGATTGCAGATGTAAAATGGCTCGCGCAAGGCACAATTTATGCTGATGTTATTGAATCGGTTTCGGTTAAAGGTCCGTCAGCAACGATCAAATCGCATCACAATGTGGGCGGATTGCCGGATTATATGAAGCTTAGCATTGTGGAACCTTTGCGCATGCTTTTCAAAGATGAAGTACGTAGGGTTGGTGCGACATTGGGCATAGATGCTGTGTTATTGGGAAGGCATCCCTTTCCTGGACCAGGATTGTCAATAAGAATCTTGGGTGCTATAACTTTAGAAAAAGTTCGTATATTGCAAGAGGTTGACGCCATATTTATTGATGGATTGAAATCGTTTGGTTTGTATGATAAAGTCTGGCAAGCAGGTGCTATTTTGTTGCCTGTAAACAGTGTGGGTGTTATGGGTGACGAGCGAACTTATGAAAAAGTTGTTGCGCTCCGAGCGGTAGAATCTACCGATGGAATGACGGCTGACTGGGTACATTTACCCTATGATTTCCTGATGAAAGTGTCGAATGACATCATCAATAAAGTGAAAGGGGTAAACCGTGTTGTATATGATATTAGCTCCAAACCACCAGCTACGATTGAATGGGAATAAATTAATTCAACGTTTATGAAAAAATCTTTATTAGCTTTTTTTGCAATTTGCATTTTGGGCAGCAGCTTTGGTCAAAATAGAAAGAAAGACCAAGAAGTTGATATTATCGATCATCAGGTACAGTTAGGAGAATCCGTTAGAATGATCTCAAAAAAATATTTAGTCGATCCGTCGGAAATATACAAACTCAATAAATTTGCTGTCGAAGGTATCAGTCAAGGCATGGTTTTGAAAGTGCCAGTGCCGAGAAAAGAGATTCCTCCCGCGAAAGAAATAATAGCGACAGCAGGAACTACGGAAATTGTTAATCAAGGAAGTGTTGTCATTCAAAAAGAAGCAGACAATTCGGCCATTAAAAACGAAGCCGGAAAAACGGATGATGTCGCAGAAAGTTCAACTTCAAAGCCTAGTAATGAGATCAAGAAAATCGTAATCACGGAAAGAAAAACGGAAGTAAATCATAAAGTAAGTCCGAAAGAAACTTTATACAGTTTGGCTAGGGATTTCAATGTTTCTGTTGATGATATTAAAGCGAACAATCCCGATGTTGTTAAAAACGGGTTGAAGATCGGCCAAATTATCAAAATCCCAACCGAAAATAGTATCGACATTAAACAATCAACCGCAACAGGTGAAGAATTTAAATCGGTTCAAAAACCTGAATTAGCCCAAAGCAAGCCGATCGAAACAACAAACGACGGCAGCGTTAAGCATAAAGTTTTACCGAAAGAAACATTGTACAGCTTGTCTAAGAAATACAATGTAACCGTCGACGCCATCACAGCGCAAAACGAAGCTGTATTGAAAAACGGCCTGCAAATCGGACAGATTCTAATCATTAAAACCAACAATTAAATTACAATGCGCATTCAACACCCAAATGTCAACTACCCTAAAAACTCTATAATGAATCGATTTTTCTATTCTTTACTCGCTATCGTAATGATCTCCAGCGTGATGTTTGCTCAAGAAAAAAACTACGCTAAGCATACGGTCGCTAAAGGAGAAACCATTACTCAGATTGCTACAAAATATAGTGTGACACCCTACGATATCTACCAATTGAATCCGGATTCCCAAAACGGAATTAAAGAAAACGATGTCATTCTGATCCCAACATCCCAAGTAAAAACTGCCGTCGTTTCAAATCCCAAAACGGCTACCAACAGATCGCACGTTGCAAAACCAAAAGAAACTTTATACAGCATTGCCAGAGATTATAATGTCGCTGTAGCGGATTTAAAAAATCTGAACCCGGAGATTTTCGCCAACGGCTTGAAGATCGGGCAAACAATTAAAATTCCCGACAATGGTGGGGGAAGCGCACCCAATCTTCCAAAAGATGGACCGAACGAAGTCCCAAAAGAAACTGTTGTAGAGAAACCAATTTCAGCCGTGGTTTCCCAATCGGCTAAGGAAAAAAGCATCACGCATATTGTTGAACCCAAAGAAACTAAGTTTGGAATTGCCAAAAGATATGGTCTAACCGTGCGCGAATTAGAACTTAGAAACCCCGAAATTGTGGCCAATCTGCCCGTGGGTTATAAACTCGTCATTTCTGGTGAAAATACGATACAAGAAACTCCTAAAGCTGCAATTCAAAAACCTGTAGCAGAAAAACCGAAACCTGTCACTACAGAAATTGTGAACGATGAAATCGTAACCACTGAAACCATTCACACTTTAACCAAAAATGGCTATGCTAATTATGAGGTAAAACAAGGCGAAACGATGTATAGTCTGACGCAGTACTTCAAAATTTCACAAGAAGAATTGATCAAATTGAACCCAACGCTAAACGATGGCGTCAAAACCGGGATGATCTTGAAAGTTCCCGGAAAAGGAACAATTAAGACAGAAGTAGGCGGCGCGACGAAGTCTGACTTTAAAAGCGATGCCAAAAAAACAACTGTGACCAATGCTGTAAAAAAACAATTGGTTTTATTGCTTCCGTTTAATGCTGCGAAAATTCAAAGTGATACTTTAAAAACCATGGAAGTGCGTCTCAAAAAAGATGCTTTCTTAAACATGACGCTTGATTTTTATTCCGGCGCGTTGATGGCAATCGATTCCGCAAAAACACTAGGATTGAATGTCGATGTGAAAATCTTAGATTCTGAAGAAAGCAAGATGAGTTCGAATATCGAAAACGTCATTAAAAAGAACAATGTAGATGCGGCAGACGCTGTTATCGGACCATTCTACCAGCAATATATTGAAAAAGCCGCTGAGTTATTGGGCGACAAAAATGTTACGGTCATTTCGCCATTGTCTAAAGAAATCGGCAAATCATTCCCGAACTTGTTCCAATCGATGCCGCCAAGTGATTTTGGCAAATCTGCGATGTTCAACTATATGATGTCGAAAAACGGCAATATCATTGTTGTAAGCGATCCAAAGAAAGTCTATAATAAGGATTTCATTACGAAAAACTATCCTGCAGCCAAGTTCGTGACACTTCTGGATAATGGTGCTTTAGACGTTGCCAATTTGAAAGCACAATTTGTAAAAGGCGCGATGAATTACGTAGTTTTAGATTCGGAAAGAACCGGATTGATTCTGGGCACGACCAATATATTATTGAATGAAATGTCGAATTTCCAAATACAGTTGGTCATTATAGAACCTAACGACACTTTGGATTTTGAGGAAATTTCAATGAAAAGGTTGACGATTCTCAAGTTGCTGTATCCTTCACTAACACGCGAAAACAATTCTGAAACCGCCACTGCTTTCGAAAAAAGCTATAAAGAAATCAACAAAATATTCCCGAGTCAATTTGCGGTCCGTGGCTTTGATGTGACTTTCGACACCTTGCTTAGAATAACACAACAAAGTTCATTTGTTAGTTCAGCAAATGAAATCAAATCGGAGCAGATCGAAAGCAAGTTCGATTATACTAAAAAAGGTGATGAAGGCTATGTAAATAAAGGGATCTACATCATGGAATACCAAGATGATTTATCCGTAAAACAAGTAAATTAATGACTTCCAGAATAACCTATCTAGGCGATTTACGAACCAGTTCTGTTCATTTACAGTCTGGTACTGAAATTCTTTCCGATGCGCCAACGGACAATCATGGTCGCGGAGAAGCCTTTTCGCCAACAGATCTGGTGGCGAATGCTTTAGGCAGTTGTATGATTTCGATTATGGCGATTAAATCGAAAGATTTGGACATTGATTTAGTAGGTTCCACCATCGAAATTACTAAAATCATGCAGCCCGAACCGCGAAAAATTGCTAAGATCATTGTGGTTTTGAACATGCCGATCGCTGTCGATGAAAAATCAAAAACCATTTTAGAACGCGTTGCGATGAACTGCCCTGTGTTGTTGAGTCTTAATTCCGACATTGAAAAAGATGTAACTTTTAACTGGAAATAGATCGTAGATTTTAGCTAGTAGTTGTGTTCGATTTTTTTTTAATCTATCTGAAATGAACATTATCAAAATTGGAAATATTAAAATAATTGTACTTATTGTATTCATAATAAATACTGATATTTTTTACGCACAACAAACGGCAACGTTAACAGAAGTTGAAATTCAATCTAAAATCCTAAACCAAACGCGACCGGTTTATATTTATTTACCAGCGGAATATCAGGAAAGAGATTTGGTTTCTTTTGATGTAATTTATGTTTTCGATGCTCAAAATCGTGAAATTTTTGATCTGGTGCATGCCGCATCAAATTTTGTATCTCTTAAAAGGAAATTTATTGTTGTGGGAATTTCTTCGCCCGCGTATCAAGATGTGGAGTACTATAGGATTTATGATTATTTACCAAAACCACTAAATGTATCATTAGAAAAATACCAAGCAGACAAACCCAATGCAGAAAATTTTTGGAAGTATTTTTCAGAGGAAGTCATGCCTTTTGTAAATAAAAATTATCGGACAACCAACGATCGTTATGTAGTGGGGCATTCATTAAGTGCTTCATTTGTTTTAGACAAGGCAATACATGCTGCTGATGTATTCAAAGGTTTCATCTGTATATCTCCAAATTTAGCCTATGACAAAGATCGATTAGCAGATGATTTTTTAAAAATGAATTTTAATCAACCAATCGAAAATAAATTTTTGTTTATTAGTCAAGCAGACGAAAATATATCATTCGGGAAAACTTGGGGCGAAGCGTTTAATAAAGTAAAAGCGTTTATCAAAAATTCTGAAAGCTTGGGAAGATATAATATTGTCATCAGAGAATTTCCCAAATTCAATCATTACGCCACGGTTTTGCCCGCGGTTCCGGAAGGTCTAAATTTGTTATATGATTTTATTGAGAAAAATCCGTACGCACTAAATGGAGCATCAAAAGAAATTACATTTAGAGTTACTGTACAAAATAAAAATGATCAACCATTTATAACGGGAAACCAAGAGAGTCTAGGAAATTGGAATCCTTCAAAAGTAAAACTAAATTACATTTCTGACTTTGAACGAGAAATAAAACTTAAAGTCAAATTTCCAATCGAAATTAAAATCACAAAAGGAAATTGGGAAAGTGAAGTATATACCAATCAAACCACAAATAGCGGAGAAAATATCGTCATTAACAACATTGAAACCAACATAATTCATCTAAAAATAACGCAATGGTAAAAACGGCACACGACACCTTGATCAATCTCAAAACTCAGGATTGTTAGTTTCCATTTCATAAATTCTTTGTAATAATCCGCCTAAACTCCAGCTTTAGATCGATCGGATACTCAAAACTCATCTTAATACGCAATACTTCAAACAATTGAACCAAGACCAAACACAACTCATCAAACTTGCGCATGCCAAAATGCCTTTCGGGAAATACAAAGATTGGCATCTGATTGATCTTCCCGAATATTATGTGGTTTGGTATAAAAATAATGGCTTTCCAAAAGGAACGCTAGGCGAGCAGTTGCAGTTGGTTTATGAACTCAAACTAAATGGTTTGGAGGAATTGATTCGCAACATTAAAAAGCAATACCCAAAGCCGATTTAGCATCAAAATTTTTAGAATTTAGCTATTTAGATCTACTCCAAATCCGTATCAAATACTACGTTTTTTTTATTTTTAAATTTCCAAATTATCTCATTTTCAAATTCGTTTTTTGTCAATTAATAATCGTATTTTTGCGACGTTTTTTTATACAACTACAGCAACACAACAACAAACAAACACAATGAATCAAACGAAATATATTTTTGTTACCGGCGGTGTGACTTCTTCTCTTGGAAAAGGAATTATAGCCGCATCGTTAGCAAAATTATTGCAGGCAAGAGGTTACCGGACGACCATTCAGAAATTTGATCCCTACATCAATGTCGATCCTGGAACTTTAAATCCTTACGAACACGGCGAATGCTATGTCACCGATGACGGCGCGGAAACCGATTTAGACTTAGGGCATTACGAACGTTTCCTCAACGTACCGACTTCACAAGCCAACAATGTTACTACCGGACGCGTTTATCTTTCTGTAATCGAAAAGGAGCGTAGAGGCGAATTCCTTGGAAAAACGGTTCAGGTTGTTCCGCACATCACCAATGAAATTAAAGAACGCATGCAATTGCTCGGCAACTCGGGCGATTTTGATATTGTAATCACAGAAATCGGTGGAACGGTCGGCGATATTGAGTCGCTTCCGTACATCGAATCCGTGCGCCAATTGGTATGGGAACTGGGCGAAAGCAACGGCATCGTGATTCACCTTACGCTCGTGCCTTACTTGGCAGCTGCGGGTGAACTCAAAACAAAACCCACGCAGCATTCCGTAAAAACCTTGATGGAAAGTGGAATCAAAGCTGATATTTTGGTGTGCAGAACCGAACATGAAATTTCAGATGAACTGCGTCAAAAACTCGCGTTGTTCTGCAATGTTAAGCGAGAAGCTGTAATCCAATCGATTGATGCATCGACGATTTATGAAGTGCCAAATCTGATGCTTGAAGAAGGCTTGGATGTCGTCGCTTTGAAAAAATTAAACCTGCCTAAAAAAGCATCACCGGATTTAAAAAATTGGAATGTATTTCTGCATCGGTTGAAAAATCCGAAACATACGGTCAATATTGGTTTGATCGGCAAATATGTCGAACTACAGGATTCTTACAAATCAATTTTGGAAGCTTTCATTCATGCCGGTGCTGCCAATGAGACCAAGGTGAATGTGGTTTCCGTACATTCAGAATATATTGATGCGTCGAACGTTGCCGAAAAAATGCACGATCTCGATGGTATATTAGTAGCGCCCGGATTCGGGGAGCGCGGCATTGAAGGAAAAATTGAAGCCGTACGCTATGCACGAGAAAAAAACTTACCGTTTTTCGGAATTTGCCTCGGTATGCAAATGGCAGTGATTGAATATGCGAGAAATGTATTGAACCATAAAGACGCCAATTCAACGGAAATGAATCAAGGTACCTCGCATGCGGTAATTGATTTAATGGAAGAGCAAAAAAACATCACTGATAAAGGCGGCACAATGCGTTTGGGTGCCTGGAAATGCGATTTGAAACCGAATACTTTGGCAGCATCGATTTATGGACAGCCGTCGATTTTAGAGCGTCACCGCCATCGGTATGAATACAACAGCGATTACGCGGCAGCATTCGAAAAAGCGGGATTGATTTCGTCAGGCATCAACCCCGAAACCAATCTTGTTGAGATTGTTGAAATTGCAAACCACCCGTTTTTCATAGGCGTGCAATACCATCCCGAATACAAAAGTACGGTTGCCAATCCGCATCCGCTGTTCGTGAGTTTTGTCGGCGCCACGGTAAAAGCCAAGAAGAAGTAATTAACATCGTTTTATAAATACAATAATGGAAGAAAAAAAATTAGACCTCAATTCGATCATAGGCTTTGTACTGATCCTTGGAATTTTGATATGGATTATGTATCAGAATCAACCGACCGAAAAGGAAATCGCTGCGGATAAAGCCAAAAAGGAATTGGTTCAAAAACAAGCAGAAGCCCAAAAAGTAAAAGTTGCGACAGCGTTGATCGTCAAAGATACGACGGCGAATGATTCGGTGCAATTGACCGCTTTGAAAGCGACACTTGGAAATTTCGCATATTCGGCTACACTTCCATCTGCAAAAGAAAATTTCACGACGATCGAAAATGATTTGATCAAAATCACCGTAGCGAATAAAGGTGGTTTTATTACCGAAGCCACTTTGAAAAATCAAGAGCGTTTCCAAAAAGGCTCTGGCCAATTGGTGTCATTGATTAAGGATAATAATTCGGATCTCAACATTACGCTGCTGACCCAAGACAACCGTACGCTCGCTACTAAAGATTTGTTTTTCGAACCGACTTTAACCAAAGTGGGCGAGAACCAAGTATTGACTTTACGCTTGAATGCGAGTGCCAGCGAATATTTAGAATACAAATATGTTTTGAAACCGAACAATTACATGCTCGATTTCGACATTCGTTCGCAAGGGTTGAGTAAAGTTCT
The DNA here is from genome assembly GCA_031425295.1 of Flavobacterium sp. Classification (GTDB taxonomy): domain Bacteria; phylum Bacteroidota; class Bacteroidia; order Flavobacteriales; family Flavobacteriaceae; genus Flavobacterium. The sequence continues at coordinate 29,955 of JANPJB010000121.1, forward strand.
TAATACGACAAAACCATTAGATTTAGAATGGAACCTTAAAGCATACCGCAATGAGAAAAGCATTGCTTACGAGAACCGATATGTTGACATCCGTTACGAATATGAAGATGGCAAAGATAATTATACCGGTCAAGGCAAAGACAAAGAAGAAAATCCTGATAAGGTTTCGTTTATCGCATTCAAACAGCATTTTTTCTCATCGATATTGCTGACAAAAACACCGTTCGAAAAATCGAAATTGCATTCCAATGATTTGGTTGCTGATGATCAAGTTGATACGTTGTATACCAAACAATTCAAGGCCAATGTGCCTTTGGCGTTTAATAATGGGGAGATCAACTACCAATTGAATTGGTATTTCGGACCTACCGATTACACAACTTTAAAGGCTTATGACAGGAGTTTAGATAAGATCATTCCGTTAGGTTGGGGCATTTTCGGCTGGATCAATAAGTTTATTTTCATTCCGCTGTTCGGGTTTTTGAGTTCATTTATCGCCTACGGAATAGCCATCATCATTTTCACAATCATCATTAAAATCGCGATGTCGCCGATCACTTATAAGTCGTTTTTGTCGCAAGCGAAGATGAAAGTATTGCGTCCGGAGATTACGGAACTTGGGGAAAAATTTAAAAAAGACCCGATGAAGAAACAGCAGGAAACGATGAAGCTATACAGCAAAGCAGGCGTCAATCCGATGGCGGGTTGCATTCCGGCATTGATCCAGATTCCGTTTATGTATGCGTCGTTCCAGTTTTTTCCATCGGCATTTGAACTCAGACAGAAAGGATTTTTATGGGCGGATGACTTGTCTTCTTTCGACCAGATTGCGAAACTGCCCTTCCATATTCCGTTGTATGGCGACCATGTTAGTTTGTTCCCGATTTTGGCTGCGATTGCCATTTTCTTTTACATGAAAATGACTTCAGGCGACCAACAAATGGCTGCACCGCAACAAGAAGGGATGCCCGATATGGCGAAAATCATGAAGATTATGATTTATGTTTCTCCGATTATGATGTTGATTTTCTTCAACAGTTATGGCGCTGGTTTGAGCTTGTATAACTTCATTTCGAATGTGATTACAATTGGAATTATGTTTGTGATCAAAAGCTATATCGTAGATCCGGAAAAGATTCACGCTCAAATTCAAGAGAACAAGCTTAAAGAGCCTAAAAAGCAAGGTAAATTTCAGCAGAAGCTACAGCAAATGATGGAAGATGCTGAGGCGCAGAAAGCAAAGCAGAAGAAAAAATAAATCAGCTGTAAATTTTGATCAATTAAAAATACAGACTTCGTTGAAACTAAAAACCGCTACAAATTGAAGCGGTTTTTTTGTGAAGTTTTCTTAAGCAGTTAAGAACAATCCACTGTGAACAGTAACCATCATTCGTACTGAAATTTTGTTTAATCAAAAGGCACATATTCAAGCAATAAAACAACAATTATTAAACAGTAGTTAAACTTTGTAAGTATTTGTAATTTAGTGAGTTGACCTTGGTTTGTTTTTAATAAATTTATAAAATTAAACTTCAAAAACTATGAAAACACTACTACTTTTATCCTGCACTTTCTGTTTGTATTTTGGGAATGCTCAAAATATAAATTTCACAGATTCTTTATTTAAAAGCGCATTGATCAATGCACCCGAAGTAGCAAATGGTACCAGCTTTACTGATTTAAACGGGAACACTACTGAAAATGTAGATACCAATAATGATGGTGAAATCAGTATTTCAGAAGCACAAAACATAGTGCATATTAATTTTTATTATTTACCATTTACAGATTTAGAAGGGTTGCAATTTTTTACAAATGTAAAAACGATAACTTCTTACAACAGTTTTGCAACTACTTTCAATTTTCCTGAACTTATCAATTTGGAAGAACTCACTATCAATGCGATCGTCGGACAAAAAGTGTTAACCAATTTCGATGTTTCGGGTAATTTAAATCTTAAAGTTTTAGAAATCAATACCGGATTTGTTACCGCGATTGATCTGTCAAACAACATCAATTTAAGAGAATTAAGAATTAATGACGAAGCAACAAATTTGGACTTGAATCTTGATAATTTAATCAACTTAAGAAAGTTGGCTTATTTCGGAAATCTGCCAACTTTAGACCTATCAGATTGTATCAAACTTATTGAGGTTTCTATTGGTTATACAACAGCCTCCAACATCGGGCTATCTTCAATAGATTTGACAAACCAGCCGTTGCTCATTAACTTGAATATCAGCAATACTAATATTAGTAGTTTAGATTTGACAAACAATCCCAACCTAGAGAATGTTTACGTGCAGAATAATCAACTTCAAAATATATTTTTCGGCAATCTTGCCTACGTGAGAAACTTGTATTGTGAAAACAACCAACTAATAACGCTAGACTTGAATAATTTCCAGAATTTAGACGTACTTTCTTGTGCAAACAACAATTTGACAGAATTGAAACTTAAAAATTTCAAAATCGAACAATATATTGATTTCAACAACAATCCAAATTTGCAGTACATTTGTTGCGATGCAGAACAGCAAGTATACGTTCAGAATCAGGCTTTATTATATGGCAATTACGAAACGACCGTTAATTCAGATTGCTTAAGCGTTGGGACTTTAGGTATAAATAGTGCTGGGAATGCTGAAAGTAACATTTCAATTTTTCCGAATCCAACCCAAAATTATTTTAGTTTTAGTAACGATGAAATCCTTGATAGTGTAACTATTTATGACGTGAACGGTAGAGCTATCAAAACATATCAAAAGGTATCTAAGGATCTTGATGTTTCATTTTTAGAAAAAGGCGTTTATTTCATCAAAGTTTACACTAATAGTAAGGTTCATACAGTGAAACTTATTAAAGAGTAATTTTTTCGTCAATAACTCTTGGTTTTGGAATATGGTTTAAATAGAAAGAGGTTTAATTCAGTTAGTAAATTAGACCTCTTTTTTAATGATGAGCGATTATTTATCAATGATCACTTTAAATATTTTTGATTCTTTTTGATTTGAAATTCGCACGAAGTACAAACCGTTATAGACGGTATCGGTTTCAATGATACTCAAGGTACTGCCTTGAAGGATTTTTCCTGTCTTAACTATTTTCCCTAATTCATCAATCAACTCAATGTTCAAATCATTGTCAACCATTTGTGTCTGAATCGCAATAAATTCCTGAGCAGGATTGGGAGCAATGATCACTTTAAAGTCAGCATTTTCAAACGAATTTGTCGCCAGCGCAGGATTGTAAGTGGTTGTGCCCGCCGGTACAGTCGTCACTGTGGTTGCTGTTTTATTTCCGTAAAATGTAGGACCCACTACGTACGGATAGGCTGAATTATGATTGGCATCTACTGTAGCAAAGTAACAATAAATTCCATTTGGATATAATGAAACCGGGTATTCGGGCGTATTGCAAATTCTTCCATTGTGTTCGTCCAGATACGTTGGATCGCCGGGATGTGCCACGTATTCATAATCTTCACGGAAGTATCCGTTAAAGTAAGTTGCATTTACCGCAGGTCCGTTTGCTCTGGTGGTATTGGTTCGCAATTGATAGCTTGATTTCATTCGAGTAATATCGCCAGTTCCATTGGTATTGGTGTAGGCGTAAGCCCCATATATAGGAAAACCATCGTAAGCAAAGCCCAATAAGGGAGCGTGTTGGGAAGGATTAATCACATACAAACCATCCGACGGATACGTGTCGCAAACATTTGAAATCACGGTCAAATCTAAATTAAAAGCACTAGGATTTTGGTGGTGGTGGTAATTCCCCATGGCTGGATGCGCTTTGGCACAATCAAACCCTGCTTTTTCTGCTGGAATAGCATCTCTGTTCCAAGCTTGAGTTGTCCCCGGACCGCCGGCACATGGCGGATTTCCTGGTCCACCGCACAATGCATTGGTGGTAGCGCTCCAAGCCACGCCGTCACGATAATCAAATAGGGCAACACCGTTTTTAAAAATTCCAATGTTTCCACCAGTTGTGGCTGTTGGCGTTCCTGTATTTTGTGTTGGATTTAACGAGATTTTGAAGATTTTGTTTTGCGCCGTAGCCAACGAAGGATTGCCATCCTGAAATGGTCCGGTAATATAAGCTGGAATTCCTGTGGCAGCTACGTAAACCCAATTCGCGTCGTACTTAACGGATTGCACGTTGGCTAACACGGCATCGGTAATGGGAGTAGGGTTTCCTGCGATGTAATGACGGCCAGTAATTCCAGTAGTATTTTGAAGCCAACCCGTTATAGCAGGATTGGTTTGAGCATTTAAAAAGCCACTGATAGCAAGGCTTGAAAGGAGAAGGATGGTTTTTTTCATAACTAATTTTTTATGATTTTTAAAGAAGTATTTTTATTGACAGTTACCATATAAAGTCCTTTTGAATATTGGGTCAAATCAATAGTCACTTGATTTTGGTTTTGGTAATGGTTGCTGTAAAGCAATTGACCTTGTAGGTTGTATATTTCAACCGTTTCAATCGGGTATTTATTTAGGAGATTCAAATCATTGTTTGTAGGGTTTGGATATACTTTCAAATTTTGTTTGAATGCAACCGATGAAATCGATAAAAGTTGATTATTGGCATTGAAAGTTGGGCCAGTAATCACAAAATCACCTGTACCATTGGGTATTCTTGCATAACCTAAATTAGCGGTTTGCGCTCCGAAATTCACAGTTTCAATGACGGTTCCATTCGCATACGCCAAAAGCACGCTTTCGCCCGTGGTTGACAACTTGAAGTTCGCGTGCAAGCCGGTCTGCGAACCGTCTTCATCCGCCCAAACGATTAAGTAACCATTCGGTTCAATCGTCGTTCCCGTCGGGAATTGCCATTTAATTAAATTGTCCACCGTATCGCTCATGAATAAATTGTCGAGGCTCAAAGTCGTATTGGTATTGTTGTACAGTTCAACCCAATCTTCATATTCTCCATCCTGGTCCATAACCGTTTGGGTATTCTGCGCCATGATTTCATTGACCACCAGATCACCGGGATTAATTGTCGGGTAAGTAGCGTTCAAAGTATAGAATTCATGCTCGGCACGATCAGGAGAAAATCGCCCAATATTGTTATTTTCCGCATAAATGTAATATTGCATAAAGGCATTGGTGATATTCATTGCCGCGCCATAAACATTGTCACCTGCAGCGCCGTCACCATGCAAACCGTCATCATACATCTGAGTTTTGGTAAAGGGAAGTTGTTTATCCGCACGATATCCCAAAAAGACACCAGTAGCATTTGTATTGATTACATTCGCAGTAATAAAGACATCGCTATTAATCAGCGGAACCGCCACCGATGGTGCAATGGCGGAAATCGTCGGGCGCACATTCGTAAAGTCCGCCAATGCCGATAAATAGGTGACACGTCCGCTCATGAGATTGGTGATTCCAATGGTCGTATTGACATCAGTATTCAAATTACTTTGAAACTGCGCATAAGTATAAAACTTATTCGGATCGGCTTGAACTGCAGCATTAATTACTGTTTGATACGATTGCGCCGTAGTCAGGTAACTGCTGTTGGTGAAATTTTCTTCAAGGATGGTTCTGAAATGCGCTAGGTACATTCTTTTGTATTTCGGAACAGCGAAAAGTTTTTGAACAAGCGGCCACGCGGCATCATTCACATGTAATAAATGGGTCATTTGCTTTTTGGCCGTGGAGTTTCCTAAATTAACAGTTCCAGTTTGGGTGAAACCTGCGAAAGACATATTCAAATCCCAAACGATTGCATTGAAGCGGCCGTTATCATCTTTATATAAATAGTAATTTTGCTTGAATGTCCCGAGATAACTATCGATATTGACGAGCACATTGTCAAAAGCCAGCATCCATAAAGCGCGGTCAACATCCAAAACCGTTTCGATAGCATTGATATTATTGGCCAGCGTATTGGTTAAGGTCACTAAGTCTTCCCAACCCGCATCGGAATTCATTTCATACGCATCTTGATAACTTGTAATGTTGGTGCCCAAGTAAGCCAAGTTAGGATAAGATGAACTTCCGGGGCCTGCACCGCCGATAGGATTGCATTTGAAGAAAGCGTTGTTGTTCGAATAAAAATGATCGTCTACAAATTTTTTGGAAATAGATTCGGCACTCGTATATAAACCCATCAAAGTGCCATTGACATACACATTCGCATAATTGCACAAAGGCGCATGCATGTATTGTCTGAGAATCGAGTAGGAAAGTGGTTCGCGCAAAAACGACGGGTCGAAGTAAACATTACTCAGTTTAATATCGGTATAGCCTTGGTAATCCTGATTTTCATAGGTGTCGAGTTCAATATGAAAAGGATTTTTAACGCGAGAAGCATTATACGTACTATTGCCTTTATACTTGACACCAACATTATTAAAAACGGTACCATTGATGGTAACCGATTGTGCCGAAATATAATCTTCCGTAGAAGCGGCTTGTGCGTCTAAAATCGCGTCCCAGTTGCTTTCAGCGAAAACGATTCGAATATCCTGAATGGTATTGATATCGTAAAAATCCTGTGAAAAACCACAGAAACTTGAGGTGATTATTAAATAGAATACTATTTTTTTCATGTTTCAGTATAGATGTTAGTTCATTTTTTGTTTCTCGCCTCTATAATATATTCTGCAACCAAAAGAATCGGATTTCGACTGCGATACTTTTTTCCCGGTTAACAATTCATCAACGGCTGCGGTTACAAAATGATGCTGCACTTTTTCCGGTTCGCCGGCATTATCGTCAATGGCACCTTGGTATTTGACGATGAAATGACCTGATTTGTTTTTCCAGATTACAAAGGCTTGGGGCGTGTTTTCTGCTTTAAATTGTTTGGCCACAGTTTGGTTTTTATCCTGTAAGTATGGGAAATTGAAACCGTCCGCTTTTGTTTTCTTTTTCATTTTCGCAAACGACTCATCACCATAAGCTAAAGTATCCATCGAATTTATGGCGAGTAAATAAATTCCTTTAGATTTATACTTTTCATGCATTTGATTCAAACGTTTCGAATAAAATTTGGCCATCGGGCATTTATTGGATAAAAAAACCACCACAAATCCTCTTGCATTTTTAAAATCTGACATAGAAACCCATTGATTGTTTGTTGCGCTTCGCAGTTTGAAACTAGCGATACTTCGTTCTTTATTTGGAACGGTAAAACATGAAAGTCCTAAGAAAAGCGTTATCAACGTTATATTAACCAAGTGTTTTCTCATTTTTATTGCTTCACGAATTTTTGAATATTCACACTTTTGGTTTTCTTATCCATCATTTGGAATACATAAACGCCCGATTCGAGCGAGGCAATATCAATTCCGTTTTGCCATTGGGGTTGCGGCAGCATCATGACCACACGACCTGTGATTGTAGTAATCGTAATGTAATATATCTCGGTATTGGAATCTTTCAAGGCTACAAAAAGTTTCTCACTACTTGGATTTGGAAATAGCGTAAAAGCATTACTGCTGTTGAAAGTATCGTTAGCCAAAGGCGCTGTAACAATAAACTGCCCCATCATGCCACCATCTTCATGGCCTCCAAAATGGCAGTGGTACATATAAGGATGTGTGACATCGGCATCAGCAAAGTCATCAAACTTTCCAACGAACGTAACCGATTCGTTTCTCGGAACGTAAAAAGTGTCTTTCCAACCAGATTCATGTGCGCCTACATTCGCGGCAGAACCATTGCGCGCTACAATTTTGAATTCAATATCATGAACGTGAAACGAATGTCCAAAAATCGCATTATTGGTCACCGTCCATTTTTCGATAGCATTGAGGTTTACGGTTTTATCAATATAGTTCAACACGAAAGGATGGTTGTCTAAACTAAATGGCGTTGGCCCTTGACCGCCCGTTACGGCTATCGTACGATTTACAGTTGCGTCCGTTGCAGTCCAATAAGTATTTGCGGCTAAAATTGTCGGTACCGCTGTAATTGGCGTAGTTGTATTGGTTGTCGCTCCAATATTAATGTGTAATATCGAAAAATCAGTATTGTTTAACAAGCTTCCAAATTGTCCCGAAGTGTTGGGCTCTCCGCCCGGAAATCCTAAAGCCAATCCTGAATTATAAGCTTTTAAATCGACACTGGAGCCAATAGCATCGTTTCCTAAATTGACTAAAATCTCAACACGCTCTCCAACCATCAATTTCACTCTATTGGTGCCGGTAATGGTAATCGGAGCATTCAATAAACCACCATCATTGGCAATGATGTAAAAGGTTCTGTTGTCGCTAAATCCTAAATTGTAGCCGCGTTCTATTTCCGCATTCAAAATTCGCAAACGCACATATTGCTTTGGTAAAGTGTATTGTGCTTTTGGTGTTCCGTTGGTCAGCATATAATCGCCATAAACACGATTCGAAGCCGGAGGTGTAACAAAGGTATTGGTTGTCGCATTATAACTTCTACTGGTCAATGCCAAAACGATATCGTCAACGCCATAAGTTCGGGGCAACGCTAAGGCACTTTCCTGAGGATCATTCACAATGATAAAGCCCCCCACACCTTTAGTAATTTGAGCTTGTGTAGATTCATGCAAATGCGGATGGTACCACAAAGTAGAAGCCTGATTCATCACCGTCCAATAGGGTTGCCAAAGTGTTCCGGAAGGAATAATCTGATGTGGTCCGCCATCCATAACAGCTGGCAAATGCATGCCATGCCAATGCACTGTTGTAGATTCATTTAAGTTATTAGTTACATTCATATGTACTTCCTCACCTTTATTAATGAAAAGGGTTGGTCCCCAGAAGGTTTCATTATTTAATGCGCCGGTAATGGTTTGGTTTCCAGTAACCAATTGCTTGGTGGCTTCGTGAATATTAAGGTTGAATGTTGTGCCATATAAGGCTTCGGGCATCGACATCGTATTGTATTGTGCCTTCGATACAAACGATACGAATAAGAGACTGACTAAAGAAATGTGTATTTTCATATTACTTTCGGAGGTTGGTTAGGCTTTAGACGATTGTTTTTTTTGATTCATGCGCTGCTGTATCAAATTATTTTGGAACTGAAAATCTCGGGTTGGATAAAAATTCTTTATCGGTCAAAGTTTTCATAAATGCGACCACATCGACACGTTCGTTGTCCGACAAATGCATTGGCTCAGCAAGTTCTTTCGGAATGCCTTTGTTTTTCTGGATGGAATTGTAGTGTTTGACGACTTCGGTCAAAGTTTTAAACCTGCCGTCGTGCATATACGGAAACGTAAACTGCACGTTTCGCAACGTAGGTACTTTAAACCGCAAATAATCTTGGTCTTTGTTGGTGATTTTTATGCGCCCGATATCATTCAAGGTCGGATCAATCGGCAA
>JANPJB010000122.1:0-6276 GCA_031425295.1 Flavobacterium sp.
TTGGCGGTGTAGGGTCCGGTCGGCAATTGGAACATTAAATGCATGAAATTTTCGACGTAGCCTTTCGTATTGTCATAATAATTCAATGGGTAACCCATCATTTTTCGGTACGTCCAGGTGGCAATAACTAGGAATTTCCCCATCGTTTTACACACGGCTTCGTACATTTCCTTTTCATTATCAACATTGACCACTTTAGGATTGAAGGCTGTCAAAGCACTCGTCAAAGAAGATAAAACGCCCATTGGATGTGCCGTCTTTGGAAAACCGTCGATGATGTTCTTCATCTCTTCGTTGACCAAAGTATATTTTCGGATGTCTGTTTCAAACTGGTTGAGTTGGGTTTTAGTAGGCAGTTCTCCAAAAATCACTAAGTAGGCTACTTCCAAGAAATCAGCTTTATCGGCTAGGTCTTCGATGGCATAACCACGGTACCGTAAAATACCTTCTTCGCCGTCGAGAAATGTAATTTCGCTCGTGCATGAACCTGAGTTTTTATAGCCCGGATCCATTGTAATGGCGCCTGATAAATCACGTAATTTATTGATATCGATTCCTACTTCATTCTCGCTTCCGACGATTACCGGAAACTCATATTTTTTGCCATCTAATTCTAAAATTGCAGTTTTTGACATAGTGTGTTTGGAAATTTGTCTGTTGAAATAATAATTTAACAAATCTATGGAATTCCAAATGAATTAAAAAAAGAATTTAGCAACGAAATCGTTAATTAAATTATAAAAATTGCAGATTTGACAAAAGCCAAAAAACGCACAGCTTTTAGCAATGCGTTTCTGATTTTTCAAATGACAAGTTGAATTAATCCTTAAGCAACTTTTGAACATGAATGCCTTTTTCCGTAATGATTTTAATGAAGTATATTCCTTTTGCTTTTTCTGTTAAATCGATGCTCGTTTGGTTTTCTTTTGCAATTTGCGTTTGAAGCAATCGACCTTGAGCATCATATATTTGTATGGATTGCATCCTATAATCGCTGTTGATGTTAATTGCAGATGTCGTTGGATTCGGATAAATAAAAACACTATTCCCATTGTCAAAACCAACATTAGATAAAGTTTGAAAGGTAGTGTTTGCAACGCCTGTATTTAACGGTGCATTAAAATCAAAGAAAATATTAGCCCCGCTTGAAACGACATCAGAAGGCACAAGCGATTCGTTGGTTCTCAATTTTAATAAGATACTACCATGACCTCCAATTTCTAAATTGATATTTTGGAAAATAAACTCCACGACATTCCCATCTATTCTGGTTTCAACGGGGTTGGTAGCATTCAGCAACTGTAATGTATTGATATCAAAATTCGACGGATCAACATCAAAACGAATCACGATGTTTTGGGCTGATATTGTACCAACGTTTTCGAAATTAATCATATAATGAAGATAGTCCCCAATATAGCTCGGGTCAACCACATCGCCTTCTAGACAATAAATATCATTTACAATGTCAGCATCGACAATAGTTTGCGTAAACTGAAACTCATTATCGGTTGGTGTTTCGTCACCAACTATTGGCAGTATTGTCGCGGTGAATCCTAATTGATCACCGATATTCGCGGGCGGTGTATCTGTCGTATTATTGACTGTGAATGCTAATCCAATGCTTCTGCTTTCAAATGGTTGAAGATTGACGTAATTCCAACCAAGCAATCCAAACCCATTGGTGTCTGGAGCAAGAGTACCTCCAGAAAAATTCATCAAATCGTCATTAAAACTCAAGCGAACGGAACCCGATAGTGTTTGATTCCCATTATTGGTGTAAACCAAAAAGTAAGAAGCATCAAATCCGGGACGCGCATATAAAAAAGGAGCAACAACAATGGACACATCAGGGCGTATTCCGTTTGCCGTTAAACAAAAATCTTGTACCGTAGTATTGTTATTATCGTCTGCAAAATTGATGATCGCGGCGGCCGGTTCAAAATTAAACCACGCTGGATTCTGTATTGATGGAGTGATCGTAAAATCGCCTTGTTGTGTAATAAATTGATACACTCCAGCGCTATTAATAAAGGTAGCGCCTTGGCTTGTCCCGTCATTAATATTTACTCGCAAATTAGGCAATACTTCATCCGAGGCATCGCAACCATCTGCATTATTATCAAACTTAATTGTTCCCCTGATTGTATTGAAATTTCCAGTTGGAGTAAAAATACAGTACGAATTAACGACAACGTTCGTCGCGCCTGAAGTATTGTCAACTTGGCTTTGCATATATAGTATTCCTTCCTCATTCACGCACACATAGCGTAAATTTGGACAATTGGCTATGCCAACGAATCCTGGAACCGATGGTGGAATTAGCAGTCCGTTATTATAGAATAAGGTTTCTAGATTGCTGTTGTTCGACAAGTCAACATAAAATAAAGTAGTATTATTATTCAAATCAAGCGTCGTAAACAAATTGCCTTCACAATAAAGTTCAAAAAGATTGGTATTGTTAGTTACATTTAGGCTAGCCAATAAATTATTACTAACCTGTAAAGAATGTAATCCTAATTGATTTGAAAGATCTAGACTCGCTATTTGATTGTTGCGGCATTCGAACGTATAAAGGCTTGATGTTGCGCTCAAATCTAAATTCGAGATATTGTTGAAAGAACATATTAAAACAGACAGATTGGTTAAAGCACTAATATCTAATGAAGTAAGGTTGTTACTTTCACAAATAAGCGTTCGAAGATTCACTAGATTAGAAACATCCAATGTATTCAAGCCGTTTCCGCCATAGTATAAATATTCTAAGTTCGTTAAGTTCGAGAAATCTATCGAAGGAATCGCGTTTTGCCCACAATCAAGGCTTTTTAAATTATTGTTACTCGATAAATTTAGCGCCGTTAAGTTATTATTATCAACTCTTAGCTCTTCCAAACTAGTCGCATTGGTCAGATTGATCGAACTTAATTGATTGAAGCCCAAGGTTAATCTTTTCAAATTCACCAAACCACTCAAGTCGATTGTAGTCAAATTATTTCCAAGTAAATCTAAATTGACTAAATTGGTCAAACCGGTCAAATCAATGTTTGATATTTCGCTATTCATCAAATCTAAATCGGTTAGCGCCGTCAAACCTGCCACATTGATTGACACGAGTTGCGGTTGAGCAGCTAAAAGTTTTTCTAGTAACGTCAGTGATGAGACGTCTAAACTGGTCAATTGGTTGGCGCTGCAATTGAGGAATTTTAAATTGACAAAACTTTCTATTCCAGTCAGATCAGCGATCTCAAAAGAGAGGAAGAAAATGTCTGCACCAACATCAAGCGAATCAATGGCTTGGGCTTCAATCTCTTGAATTTCGCCATCATTATTTGTGTCAATCTTCACCGCAATACCGTTACTGTAAGCTACTTCATTAGTAATATCAGCCGATAATAATGCGTTTTTAAAATTCGTGTCTGGAATATTGACGATTTGCGCCTTGGCAATTCCTGTACACAACAACAGTAGTAATACAATCTTTTTCATCTTTTTTAGCTTTTTTTGTTTGACTTTTTTTAATGAATATCCGTGCACCGGTATTTTTATTCTTTTAATAGTTTCTGAACTTGCGCTCCTTTTTCTGTAATAATTTTCATAAAATAAATTCCTTTTGAATGGCTTGATATATCTAATTTTGACTCTAAAACCTCCATCAAACGAGTCGTGATAATTCTTCCTTGCGCATCGTATAATTGGATCGATTTTATCTTATGATCCGCCTTAATTGTAACTTCATTGACCGCTGGATTTGGATAAACCACAACTGAATTGTCAACATCAAAAACGCTATTCGATAAGGTTTGAAAAACTGTATTCGCCAAACCAGTGTCTATCGGGAAATTATAATCGAAGAAAATATCAGCTCGATTCGCCACCGCATCGCCCGTTACTAACATATTTTGTGTTTTGATCTTTAACAAAATATGTCCGTGACCACCAATAGGCAATTGGATACTCTCAAAAATAAACTCGACTTTGTTTCCCGTAATTCTGGCATCAACCGGAAAATTGGTGGTCATCAATTGCAAAGAACCAATATCGAATTTCGAGGCATCGACTTCTGTTTTTACCACAACATTCTCTGCTGGGAAATTCCCTGTATTTTCAAAGTTGATGGCGTAATGCAAGTAATTCCCGATTTCAGATGGTGGAACAAGATCGCCTTCTAAACAAGTAATGTCATTCGGATCATAAGAACCCACAACCGTTTGGACATATGCGAAAGTATTGTCTTGAGGATTTTCATCGGCTTCTAAAGGAAAAGTCGAAACCACAAAATTCAGTTCATCTCCAATATTCACAGCAGGCGTTTCTGTCGGACTATTAACATTTAAAGTAACCGAAATGGTTCGGGATTCAAAGGGCAATAAGTTGGTATACTGCCAATTGATATTGCCAACGGTTTGCGAAAATGTAGCTTGTGAAGCCGAAACAAAATCTAAAATAGCATCGTTATATTGAAAGCCAAGCAAACCTTCAGAAAATGTTTGATTGCCTTTGTTTCTGTAAGTAATTTGATAAGTAGCATCGAACCCTGGGCGTGCAAAAAACACTGGAGAAATCACGACTTCAACATCAGGATGAAAACCATTGGCAGCAATACAAAAATCTTGCGTCGCCGTATTGTTGTTATTGTCTCCAAAAGGAATGGTTGCCGTTACTGGCGAAAAATTAAACCAACTTGGGTTTTCTATTGCTGGCGTGATTTCAAAACTTCCGGCTTGGGTAAGGAAAGTATAATTTCCGGTACTGCTCGAAAAACTTGCGCCTGAGATTGTACCATCGTTTATGTTTACTCTAATATTAGGTTGTGGCAAATCGGTAGCGTCGCAACCATTGTTATCGCCATCGAATTTGATGTCTCCTGTAATCGTGTTGTAATTTCCACCCGGAGCAAATGAGCAATAGCTGTTCACTGTAAAATTCGAATAGTCCGTAGTGCCGCTCAAAGCCTGGATCGAATCGATTTCGCCATCATCACAACATACGTAAGTCAGGTTCGGATTGTTGAAAAAGTATATATTCCGCGAACACTGGCAATAAATCTCCGTAGAAGACAATATAACGTTCCATCCGTTTTTTATAAAAAGCGTCGACAGGTTGTTGTTGCTGCAATCCACAAAAAGATTATTGCTTGTATTGCCACTGAAATCGAGTGCGGTCAGTTGATTATTTTCGCAATGCAAAACATACAAATTTGTAATTCCTGTTATATTAATGGAAGTAAGCTGGTTATCCTGACAATACAAACTTCTAAGAAATATAAGTCCACTTACATTTAAACTTGAAAGCTGATTTTGGTAACAAAACAAATTAATAATATTAGTAAAACTTTCAATTCCCGTTAAGTCTGATATTGAAGCATTTGTGACATTTAGTCCGGTAACCAAGGATGCTTCTGATAGCTGAATCTCTCCGTCATTATTCGTATCAATCCTGGAATTGACACCATTAATCTGAGCAATTTGGTTTGTAACATCTGCAGCCAAAAGCTTCGCCTTAAAATTTCCATCCGGAATAGTCAAAATCTGCGCCTTTACCATCCCAGTAAATAGCAACAACAATAAAAAAATATTTTTCATTTGGCTTACGTTAGTGTTTTGTTTTGTTTTCATGACGCAAATTTTAAAGTGCTTTAATCAATTCCTGCAACCGTTCTTTTTTCCTTTGCGAAATCGGCAACTGCGTATTGTCTGCCATTAAAATATAACCGCCGTCTTTCTTGACATACGATTTCAAATACGCCAGATTAATTAAGTGTTTTTGGTGAATGCGCTCAAAACCATATTCCCCTAACAAATCTTCGTATTCTTTGAGTGTTTTTGAAATGATAATCGGCTTGCTGTTTTTGATATAGAACGTCGTGTAATTGTCTTCGCTTTCACATCGAATGATATCGCTAATTTCATACAGATGAATACCGTCAGCGGTTGTCAGCGCAATGCGTTTGAAATTATCAACCTTCTTGCGAATGTTTTCGAGCAACAAATCGATGTGGGCGTAACTATTATTCTTCTCTAAAACCGTTCTTATTTTTCCGACAACCATTTCCAACTCATCGGGATCGACAGGTTTCAGTAAAAAATCAAGCGCACTGAATCGGAAAGCTTTAATCGCATATTCTTCATGCGCGGTGATGAAAATAATGTGCGAAGTCGTTTTTCCGTTCTTTTTTGCAAGCTGCTCCAAAACATCAAAACCGGTTCCGTCGTTGAGTTGAATATCGAGAAACACGACTTGCGGTTTGAGTCTATCCATCACGACAACGCCTGTTGC
>JANPJB010000123.1:0-11477 GCA_031425295.1 Flavobacterium sp.
TGGACGGATTTCATTGTAAGCCTTGATACTTTTCTTAATCTGGTAGTAAGTCTGTTCAAATCCCATCTGGCTACTATGCAGATTGAATTCTGTCTTGATAATTCCATTGACTCTTTCTGCTAGTGCATTTTCATATGGGTCGCCATTCTCGGTCATACTGATTCCAATGTGATTTTGATGTAACAGATTTATATATTGGTGCGAGCAATACTGAGAGTCACGATGGGAGTGGTGTATTACTTTTTCGGTTACGGCACGGATTACAAATCCGCGCCATCGGGTGCGAGCAAACCATCACAAACAGATGCCCTAGCCCCGATTACCTCACCTATACATTTATTTTTGAGGAGTTCGGTGAATGCAAAAAGCATTTGCAACGAAAATCCTTTTGTGGCGGGGTTCGACACAAAAGATTGTAGTGGATAGCGGGAAATAGCTCCTGAAGAAATGCCTCCCGACCGTACTCAAATTGAAAATTTAGTCGAAACGAATAGCCTTCACCGGCGTAATTTTGGTAATTATGTATGAAGGGATTAACAGTACCAATAAACAAACGACGATTGTCCCGATATTAAGAGCTGTAATATACCACCAATTGAGGTAAACCGGAGCTTCATTGACATAATAACTTTCAGCGGGCAATTTGATGATGCCGAAATACTGCTGGATTAGGATCAGTCCGATTCCGATCAGGTTGCCCCAAAACAAACCGCGCAATATCAGATAAAATGCATTGTAGAGGAATATTTTACGAACGCTCCAATTATTTGCTCCGAGCGCTTTTAAGATTCCGATCATTTGGGTGCGTTCGAGAATGAGTACCAATAATGCAACGACCATATTGATTGTCGCAACGGCGATCATGACGACCAGAATAACGATGATATTGAAATCGAACAGCTCCAGCCACTCGAATATATAATAGTATTTTTCGGCAATGGTTTGGGTGTCGAGTGTCGAGTTGGTTTCTTGATACACTTCTTCTCCTTTTTCTTTGATCGTTGTAAAATCGGATACGAAAACTTCGAATGCACCGACTTCATCGGGCTGCCATTTATTGATACGCTGCACATGGCGGATGTCACCTATGATGTAGGCAGCGTCAAATTCTTCAAAACCTGAGTTGTAGATTCCGACAATTTTAAAAACGCGTAGATTGGGCAACTGGTTGTTGTCTTCTTTCATGAAGAACGTATTGAAAGTATCTCCAAGCTTAAGATTCAATCGGTTCGCTAAAAACTGGGATATCAAAATTTCGTTGTTGAGCGCGTGCATAAAATCAGGTATGCGGCCTGAAATAATGTATTCCTCAATATTTTCCCACCGATAATCTTTCCCTACGCCTTTATAGATAATCCCTTCAAAAGCACTAGCGGTTCTAATGATTCCAGCCTTAGACGCTACTGCCTGAACATGACTGATGCCTGCAACATTCGTAAACTTCGGGTAAAAACTTTGGTGTATTGATATGGGCGTGACGCTTACCTGCGACTGATTGTCATCGTAATTGGAAATGATAATGTTGCCATTGAACGCGGAAACTTTCTGACGGATTTTTTGCTGCAACCCAATGCCTGTCGCCACTGAAATGATCATCATCACCATGCCAATCGCAATGGCAGCAATCGCAATTTTTATAATTGGTGCAGATATACTACTTTTACGCCCTTTAGCCGTAATCAGTCTTTTGGCTATAAAATATTCCAGATTCAATTTCGTTTTCTGTTGTAGATTGTGCATTCAAAAATACAGCTTTAGAACGATTTTCGCGGACTTGGAACTTTAATTTATTCAGGTTTATGATTTATGATATTGGATTTCGTTTGTACCCAACCCTTTTGGCTATAAAAAAAAGATACTGCTTACTACTACTCATTTCCATACTATTGGTTTCGTGTAAAACAGCAACACCTGTTAACTATTCCGTGCCAGCACAGACGATGGTGAAGAGTAAAATTAAGTCTACCCAATTCATGACCGGCACCGACAACATGTCGAGTTATTTCTCGCTGCTGAAGAACAAAAAAGTCGGAATACTGACCAACCAAACCGGGCTGGTCATTTTCGAGGCGCCGCTTTCTGTTAAAGACACCATCAACGGTTCGAAACAAGAGTCGATGAAAACCGTCACGATGCATGTTGTGGATTATATTGTACAGAATACTAAAATCGACCTTGTAAAAATATATGCGCCCGAACATGGTTTCCGTGGAACTGCTGACGCTGGTGAATTGATCGTCGATGGCAAGGACAGCAAAACCGGATTGCCGATTATATCTTTATATGGCAACAACAAAAAACCCACGTCGGAGCAGTTGCAAGGTATTGACGTGTTGCTTTTCGATCTTCAGGACGTCGGAGCGCGTTTCTACACTTACATTTCGTCATTGCATTATGTGATGGAAGCCTGCGCAGAAAGTAATATCCAACTCATCGTTCTCGACCGACCCAATCCGAACGGCAACATTGTCGACGGACCCATACTCGAAAAAGAGCATAGCAGTTTCGTCGGCATGCACCCAATTCCGGTGCTTCACGGCATGACAATTGGCGAATATGCGCTGATGATCAATGGCGAGCGATGGCTCAAAGACAGCCTGCAATGCAAGGTAAAAATTGTGCCTTGCGAAAATTACCGCCGCGAAATGCCATACACCTTGCCTGTAAAACCATCACCGAATTTGCCGAATGACCAAGCGATTAACCTTTACGCTAGCCTTTGTTTTTTCGAAGGCACGAATGTCAGCATTGGTCGTGGTACGAACAAGCAATTCCAGATTTACGGTTCACCTTATCTCACCACATACCATTGGAGTTTCATACCGGTACCCAATGAAGGCGCGAAAGATCCACCGATGAATGGCAGGATTTGCTGTGGTGAAGACTTGTCGCAAATTCAGAAAGTTAATAAACTCGAATTGAAATGGCTTATTAAAGCGTATAACGAAACTGAAGAGCGTTCTAAATTTTTCAATTCGTATTTCACCAAACTTGCGGGGACGAAAAAACTACAACAGCAGATTGAAGGTGGCATGACGGAAGAAGAAATCCGAGCTACTTGGAAAGCCGGCATTGAGAAATTTAAGGAAATGCGCCGGAAATATTTAATTTATCCCGATAGTTTTTTGGTGGCAACTTCGAATAATTAATTATGGTAGTCGCTTTTTCATTTCCTCCACAATATTAAAAGCCGCAGGGCAAATCGCCACATTTTTTAGTGTCAAATCTGCAATCTGTTGGAATTTTTTTCTATCGGTATGCGGGAATTCGCGACAGGCTTTCGGGCGGACTTCATAAATCATACAATAATTTTCAGCATCGAGAAAAGTACACGGAACACTTTGCAAAACATAATCGTTGTCTTCATCAATACGCAGATACTGGCCGATGAATTGTTGTGGCTTTTGGCGTAAATGTTTGGCGATGCGTTCTACATCTGCTGAAGTGAAAAGCGGACCAGTCGTTTTACAACAATTGGCACAGGTCAGGCAATCGGTTCTTTTGAATTCCGCATCGTGAATTTCCTGCATCACATAATCGAGATTTTTAGGCGTCTTTTTTTTGAGCTTATCGAAATACTTTTTGTTTTCGATATGCTTATCTTTGGCGAGCTTTTGAATTTCGTTCAATGGCGGTTTCAAACCCATAATACAATTGGTTGCGACAAAGGTAATCAACTTTAAACAGTAACCAAATCCAGCATTCACTCCTTGAGCAACTCAAAAAAATGACACGAGCAAAGCAACTGCATGAGACCTTTAAAAAAACAATAAATAAAGACGAATGAAAGATCTTTTCGGAAAAGCCATACTCGATTTTCAAACCAATAACGATCCGCAGGATTTGATTACAGAAACCTCGATTTCGGAAGCCGATGAAATGAGCGTTGCGTATCTGTTCCGTACTTATGATGAAATGCCGAAACTCGAACAAAAAGCACTGCAACTTGTCAAAGGAAAAATCCTTGATGTAGGCTGCGGCGCCGGCAGTCACAGTTTGTATCTTCAAAATGAAACCAACCTTGACGTCACGGCAATCGATATTTCTGCCAATGCAGTGAAGGCTTGTCAACTGCGCGGAATTCGAAACGCAAACGTTCAGGATGTGATGACTTTAGACAATCAGCAATACGACACTGTTTTATTACTGATGAATGGCGCTGGCATGTGTGGCAGGCTTAAAAATGTGGGTGCATTTCTTTTGAAATTGAAATCACTGTTGAATGAAAACGGGCAAATACTGCTCGATAGTTCAGACATCATTTATATGTTTGATGAAGATGATGATGGCGGCAAATGGATTCCATCAGAAAACGAATATTACGGAGAAGTGGTTTTCAATATTGAATATAAAGGCCAAAAGGAACTGCCGTTCAATTGGATGTATATTGATTACAATACGTTACAAAATGCTGCGACAGCGAATGGTTTACACTGTGAATTGGTTTTGGAAGGCGCGCATTTCGACTACTTAGCACGACTTTGGATTTAACAGATAACAGACAGTTTATGAAAGATTTGGAAAAATTGAAATATCCGATTGGGAAATTTATTCCCGTTGAAAATTATACTGTCGACTATGTAACGGAACGCATTCAGGAAATCGCTTCCTTTCCGCATCGATTGAAAAATGATGTCGCGCATTTGACAGAAGAACAACTCGATACACCTTATCGGCCGAGCGGTTGGACAGTTCGGCAAGTGATTCATCATTGTGCGGATAGTCATATGAATTGTTTCATCCGTTTTAAATGGACGCTGACAGAAGACCAACCTACAATTAAATTTTATTACGAGGATCGCTGGTCGGAGCTCGAAGACAATAAATTGATGCCGATTGAACCGACCTTAGCACTGCTCGAAGGATTGCATTATCGACTAGTTTTTTTGATGAAAAGCCTGACGCCGGAACAAATGGATAGATCTTTCATGCATCCGGAACATGGAAAGGAATTTCAACTTAAAGAAATCATCGGGCTTTATGCCTGGCATGGCAACCATCATTTGGCGCACATTACCGAATTGAAGAGGCGGAAAGGTTGGAAATAAGTATTTCTTGCAACGTCGCAGAGGCGCAAAGGAATTCGTAATCTTCAAAAAAAAATCCCGAGAGCAAAATTACTTTCGGGATTTTTTATGGAAATAAATATCTTAATTCTTGATGATTTTGTCTGATTTTAAGAATTGACCTTCGTTGTATATTCTTAAATAATAAGTTCCTGCAGCCAAATCTTCGATGTTAATCTTATTATTCGTTTGGGTAATTTTTTGTGATTTAACCAATTGTCCGACAGTATTAAAAATTTCGATTTCATCAATGCTTACTTGTGGTGATGTGATCATGAAATACTTCGAAGCCGGATTAGGATAGACTGCAATCGCTTTTATCGCGGCTACTTCATTGAGACCTAAACTCGCACAACCGTTTGAAGACAACAAACTCAAACGTGGTCCGGCCAAAGTGTTTTGCACAATTGTTTTTTGTCCGTTACTGAACATAGCCATACACGCATCATCGACATAATCCATGTAGTTCATAAACATTGCGCCGTTGGCTGATGATGTACAAGTATAGGTATTGCTTGGAAATGTAGGGCAGCCGTAATATTCTCTTAAGGTAGCCGGAGTATCAGCAACACCATCACTATTTGCACCAACTCCACATGTATAACCAGGACCAATTATGCCAGCACCCCACGGATGGTCTAAGCCAAAATAATGTCCGATTTCATGCACTCCTGTTCTACCTTTGTTGAACGGAGCGGATGCAGTGCCTACAGTTCCAAAATATTGGTCTCCAATGCAAAGTCCATCTTCTCCAATACTCGGAGCGGTTCCTGGTAAATAAGCAAAACCAAGTAAAGTGTTATCAGTGAATCGTCCTATCCAAATGTTCAAATATTTCGTCGGATCCCATGCCGGCTCACCAGCAGTTGTGTAGTAATTATCTTCAAAAACAAAACTACTTGATATTGATTTCCTTGTGATTCCGGTAGTGGCTACTCCTGCTGGTGTCCGAGTAGCTTTACAAAAAACGATTTCCATATCAGCCCCTAACGGTCTGAAAGCGGCTGGCACCACTGTATTAAAATCTGTGTTGAGTTTTCTGTAATCCCTGTTCAATGCATCCAATTGAGAATTGATTTGCGCATCACTGATATTTTGAGTTGCGTTCTTATATAATACGTGAAAAACAACCGGAATGGTTACTACTATATTAGGTGCATTGGGTTGCCTAAATAAGGTTTGCGGGTTGTTTGGATTGTAGATGAAATCCATCATATCTTTATGACGTAAGGCGAACTCAGGATCGGCCTCCATCCGCTGATACAATTTATCCATTGTACCGCAGGTTCTTGTTTGAGAAAATGCTGTGAATGAGGCTATAACGATTAGTAGGAGAATTAGTTTTTTCATGGGTTTTTATAAATTTTTAGCGTACAATTATACGAACAAATTTTCGATTTAAATCTTAACGGATTGGAAAAGAGGTAAACTTGATTAAAAATCAAGTGAGAAAAACTACTATTAAACCAATAATGGCCACGAACAAATCTTCGCAGCCATTATTTTCAGGTTATGCAACCGTATCGCGATTGCTTATTGCTTAAATATCTTAAGCGTTTTCACCAAACTTTTATTGCTGTAGATTTTTATAAAATAAATGTCCTTAGCCAGCGCTTCTATATTGATTTTTTGGTTCGAATCGAATATTTTTTGGGATTTGACGGTTTCTTTATTCCTATTGACCACTTCGATAAAATCCACCTTTTGACCCATCGCATCCAATGTAAAATAATCCGTACATGGATTCGGGTATACAAGCACATTCTCAAATGGGTCCTGCATTTGTGGGGTTTCGAAAATCCTGCCCTGCCCATAATCGATCTCAGCAATGCTGTTTCTTGCCAAGCCCCCGGCAATAGTTGGGTTAAGTCTAGTAATATTAGTTACACCTATGCCATTGTAATTTGAAAATTTTCCACCGGTTACCACCTTACCATCTGCCTGTATTGACAAGCTGTTGATATAAGATCCCGTTGACCTAAAACCATCAGGAGGTCCAAAGCCACCTTCAGGATCGAAAGCTAAATCTAAGGTTCCATTGGTATTCAACCGTCCAATTCTTGGCCTTGGGTCACCGCTCGCAATGGTCTTAAAACCTCCACCAATGAATATTTTCCCATCGGTCTGCAAATCTATGGTCTTAACGCCTGAACCTCCGGCAACAATCAGGATCGTATCAGGCACGAAAGTGGTATCAAGCGTACCGTTAGAGTTGAGCCTTGCAAGGTTGAGCCTGCTCACGCCATTGAACAGATTAAAGAAACCGCCCGCGAGTATTTTACCATCAGTTTGCAGTTTCAAGCTATTCAGGTAGCAATTTCCCGAGGTTATTGAAAAACCTGTTCCACTTGTGAATGCAGTATCAATGGTCCCATTCGCATTTAATCTTGCTATTCTGGGACTGGCAGTACCTCCATAAGTCGTAAACCAACCCCCGATGATGATTTTACCATCGGTTTGAACAGCGATACAATTGACATCGTTACCCGAAGAAACCGTAAACGCAGAACTGAAAGTGGTATCAACACTGCCATTGGCATTTAAACGGATGATGTTGTATTTTGTGATTCCGTTGTAAGTACTGAAAACGCCACTAGCAAGGATTTTTCCGTCGCTTTGGATTGCAAGCGCGTTTACTGCAAAATAGCCTCCCGCATTGCCAAATCCGATTCCAATTGAAAAAGTGGTGTCGATGGTGCCGTTGCTGTTGAGCCTTACGACGCCATTTCTCGCATTTCCGTTATAATCAGTGAATCTTCCACCGATGACAATCTTTCCATCGGTTTGGATCGCCGACGCCAGAACCGTATTATTAGCTCCTGAACCCACAACGAACGTATTATCTAAAGTCATGTTGGTATTGAGCCTTGCAATTCTGTTAGCAGAAACCGCATTGAAGTCTGTAAAATCACCTCCAAAAATTATCTTGCCATCTGCCTGTAATTTTGTGGTGTATACAATATCGTTTGCATTATAATATGGTGAAAATTCAATAAGAAAAACGCCAAAATTATCAGGTGTTCTTGCTGCCGAATTCACAAAATCAGTGCCCTGAGGCGTAAGGAAAGGCGGCATTGTCATGTTGAGATTGCAGGTGATTATGCCACTTCCCGAAAGCGTTCCTGACGAAGCTACGACCGTATGACTTTCTATATCCCTGATGGTGTATGGGGTTCCTATGGGGATTCCATATCCGGAAAAATTAACATCGACGTTTGGGCTTCCCGAAGAATTAAACAGAACTGCTTTATATAAATTTGTATTGTATTCATTTTGGGTTAACCTCAAAACTCTCGGCGGGTTGTATGCTGCGGCATTATTTCCCAATATAAATTCGCCTCTGGAACTTCCAGTCATATCAATTTTATAAGTTGATTTCCAGGTATCAAAAGTGATGTCATACAACAAGCTTCCGTCTGGATCTACCATCCTGAAATCTTGTTCCCCAAATCTTGTAAAGTATTTATTGTTGAAAAAATTCCAATTCGGTGCACCAATTCTAGAGTCATTGGATTGTCGTACAATTACATAACGTCCCAAAACCATATTATCGCTAAACTCAACTGTATTTAAATTCAACAAGCGCAAACCGCTTCCCCTCCCCGATATGAAATTTCCCCTTACGACAATATTCTCAGCCGGAAACCCGGTGACATTGGCTCCAACTTCTAGGGAATTGGCCTCGTTCAAAGATCCGTTGGATGTATAATCCGTATTGTGGTACAACGCATTGTTGATGACACTTACATCACGAACAATGTTAGATCCGTTAGTGTCGTTTGTTTTTACCAAAATATTATTGTCTCCGTACGAATTTGAGGACGACCTAAAAGGGGATCCGTTATTAAATGCCGTATTGTCTTCAAGCAAGACATTCTTCACATAATCGTCGGATGTGACGAATGAGGCTGACCAGACTTCAAACCCGACAGAGAAATTATTGAATACAATGTTGTTTTTAAACACCCTAGTTTTGGTATCACTTATGTTTTGCACATAAAAGCCCGGGCCGTGCTGCATCCTGCCGTCAATATTTTGGATCCATCCATTGTTATAAACTTTGCAACCGTATATCAATGTTCCTCCAGTAAGTTTCCAACTAGTAAAGGCAGTACCGGGATTATCATGGATAACTAAGTTGATGAAGTTGCAGTCTTCACCTGAATCATGGTCAATTCCTTCACAATAAACAAAATTTGGGCTTGTAAAATTCCGTACAGGGTTATTATAAGTAATTTCGAAATCCCGAAATTTGACATAACCTCCAGCGACGAATAGTACCTGATTGCTTGCAGAAGTTGATGGCAGAATATTACCATTCAGAACGGCCCATTCTCCCGGATAGGAAGTTACCGTAATGTAGTTAGCTGCAGTTCCAAACAAATTCGAAACATACCGCCCAATATATGTTCCACCTCTCAAATATAAAATGTCACCGGGAAGGATAACTGCCGGAGAATTATTTAGGGCAGATGCCAAATTAAATGGACTGGCTAAAGTACCTACGCCATTACCTGTCGGAGAAGCGTACCACGTTGTTGCTTTGCTGTTGAATGAGAAAACTAACAGCAAAATTAACAAAGATAATTTTTTCATAATTTTAGATTTTATTCAAATATATAAGTTAAAAATTACATAAAAAAAACAATTTGAATTTCATTTAATTAGCAAGTAGGTAATTTCTAGTACCCTTTATTGTTATCAATGCTTCTTCTAGACGTTGAATATCGTTAACATCATTGTACGCATTTAACGAAATCCGTATGAAAAAACCATGATCGGTTTTCATCACTGGGATTTCGATTTTGTATTGATTAAACAGTAGTTCTTTAAGCACCGTCGGTTGTGTTGTTTGTATGGGGATGCTGCACATCTGACCTAAAAATTCATTTGAAACCGGGCAGATTGGTTCGGAACCCAACAGATCACAGAACTTCTGATAATGATCTAAAATCATCTTTTTCGATTGCGCAGATTTTTCCGTCCAATTGTTTTCTTTCAAAAACTGAATGGCTGCCGGAGCTGTTAAAAATGCGGAGATATCGCGGGTGCCCTGAAACTCGTGGTAATCTAAAAACCGACTTTCACGCGGGGATTCGCTTTGATAACCCCAGCCTACGACCAACGGATCAATGCGATCCTGAAATTCTTTTTTGACATATAGAAATGAGCAGCCTTTTGGGGCCAGCATCCATTTATGTAGTGTTCCCGTGTAGAAATCGGGGTCTAGATCTGTAATGTTTAAATCGATATGACCCGGAACGTGAGCGCCGTCAATGATCGTAATTAATCCTAATGATTTCGCTTTCTGGATAATTTCCTTCACCGGAAAAATCAATGCCGTGGCACTTGAAATTTGGTTAAGAAAAATCACTTTTGTATTGGGCGTATAGCCTTTCCAAAATGCTTCGAGCAGACTTTCTTTAGACTGAATCGGCAAGGCTATATTCTGACGGACATATTTTGCACCGGATTTTTTACAATAGAAATTCCACGTTCTATCCATCGCTCCGTATTCGTGGTTTGTCGTTAGAATTTCATCGCCGGGTTCGAGCTTCACGCTGCGCATCACCGTATTGATGGCCACGGTCGGATTTGGCGTGAAGAAAAAATCATCCGCGGAACAGCCTAAAAAATTAGCAACTGCTTCTTTGGCATTTTTGAGGTAGCCAGCCATCTGCTTCGTAAGGAATTGGACGGGTTGTTTTTCTAACTCCATTTGCCAATACTGATAATTTTCGAAGATGGGTTTCGGGCAGGCGCCAAAGGACCCGTGATTTAGAAAAGTAATGTCAGGATTGAGCAGAAACTGTGATTTCATAATACTTAGTCGGAGTGAATTCCAATAGGAAGAATATACTTGACGCGTACTTTCTTACCGCCTTTCAACCCAGGAATCCATTTCGGTGATAGTTGCAGTACTCTTTCCGCTTCTGCTCCGGTTCCGAAGCCCGGATCTTTGAGGCTTCTGATATCGCTCAGCGAACCATCAATTTCGACGGTAAATGAAACAAAGATTTTACCAATCAACTCGGGAACCTGAGGCTTTTTAAAATTCTTATAAAAAAAATTGTAACAATTTTCAATGCCGCCTGGAAATTCTGGCTGCACATCGATGTCTTTGGTTTCGAGTATCGGTAAATCGGCAGCATCAGTCTCTTGAGCCAATGACATTTGAAACGTGAGCAAGGCAATAAGAAATAATAAAGTCTTCTTCATCGGATTTAAATTTAGCTTTCGGTTCTATCGCATTTATTGGGCTCTAAAAACCATCGGATATTGTATCTCAATGCTAATGGGCTTACCGCCACGTTTTGCGGGTTCCCATTTTGGGCATTTGTTCAGCACCCGTATCATTTCTATACTAGAATCGACATCGAGCATTTCTACTAATCTTATGTTCTTGATGCT
>JANPJB010000124.1:0-6132 GCA_031425295.1 Flavobacterium sp.
CTGTTTCGGGTACGAGCGATTTAAGAATAATCGATTCGACATGTTTTTCAAAACAATGAAATAGAAAAATGTGATTATTGGAGAAATGCTCTAAATAGATCGCTCGGGAAAGCACGCCTTCCCAGATTAAATCTGAAAAAACATCAAGCTCTTGTTCGGCTAATTTGGGTTGCTCGGTTTTGAGTTTGTCCCATTCTGCTTTGTCGATGGATTGGGTTGCGAGGAAATTGATGAATTCCGGGTGAAGTTCTTCGAATTGTTCTTTGGTGAGTCTGGTGTATTTCATCTTGGAGTGACTGAGTAGTTTAGTTACTGAGTGCGTGAGTTTTGTTTTGGATTCCGTTGCCCTAGCCCGGATAGCAATGGAAAGCCCGCAACGCAGTGAGGACTTGTAATGGATAGCCGGATTAGCTCCTGAAAAAATAAAAAAAAATCCCGATTTGCATCGGGATTCTTAGTATTGTGATTACGAATTATGCTTTTTCAGCAACAATTTCGTATGGCAACTCAACGATTACATCGCGGTGTAAACGAACGTTGGCAGTATATTTACCGGTGCGTTTTACGATTCCGCTGGTGATGAATTTTCTATCGATTGTCTGACCTGCTTTTTCTAAAGCTTCCGCGATATCGATATTCGTGATGGAACCAAATAATTTTTCACCACCTGCTTTTGCAGCGATTTTTATTTCGATAGCTTTTAAAGTTTCAGCCAGTGCTTTTGCATCGTTTACAACTTTAGCTTCTTTGTGTGCTTTTTGTTTCAAATTCTCAGCTAAAACTTTTTTAGCAGAAGGTGTCGCCAAATGCGCGTGTCCTTGTGGAATTAGGAAGTTACGACCGTAACCTGCTTTCACAGATACGACATCGTCTTTAAAGCCTACGTTCTGAACGTCTTTTTTTAATATAATTTCCATGATTAAGCTTCTTTATTATTTTAGTAAATCAGCCACATATGGCATTAACGCTAAATGTCTTGCTCTTTTCACAGCTACTGACACTTTTCTTTGGTACTTTAGTGAAGTTCCTGTAAGACGACGTGGTAAAATTTTACCTTGCTCGTTTACGAATTTCAATAAGAAGTCTGCATCTTTATAATCAATGTACTTGATTCCAGATTTTTTGAAACGGCAATACTTTTTAGTTTTGTTGGTTTCAATGTTTAAAGGTGTAAGATATCTGATATCTCCATCTTTTTTTCCTGAAGCGGATTGTTGTAGATTTGCCATGATTAGTTCGCTTTCGCTGCTTTTAATTTAGTTCTTCTTCTTTCTGCCCAAGAGATCGCGTGCTTGTCAAGACTTACAGTCAGGAAACGCATGATTCTCTCATCACGTCTAAATTCAGTTTCAAATGCGATAAGCACTTCAGCTGCTACTTTGAACTCGAATAAATGGTAGAACCCACTTTTCTTGTTTTGGATTTCGTAAGCCATCTTTTTCAGACCCCAATCCTCTTTTGATATCATTTCTGCTCCTCTGGACGTAAGAAATTCTTCGAATTTGCTCACTGTTTCCTTTACCTGAACATCAGATAAAACGGGATTTAAAATGAAAACAGTTTCATAATGATTCATAAATAATTATTTTTAAAATTTGTAAATTTTTGCAAAACTAATCTTTTTTTTTAAATAAACAAGAAAAACACATTTTTTATCGTTAAAACGCAAAAAAAACCGATAAAGCTTAGGTTGATTGAAAAAAAGATTTTACTTTCGTTCAACCAAATCTATAATAAATAAAAAATTATGAAACTAAATTGTGTAGTTGTAGATGACTCGTCTATTCAAAGGATGATCATCGCTAAGTTAGTGAATAATCATCCAAATTTACATTTAATTGGAGATTTTTCAAATGCAATCGAGGCAAAAAATTGCATGTCGGTGCATACCGTGGACCTGATATTTCTCGATATCGAGATGCCGGTGATCAGCGGTTTTGATTTTCTAGACGGATTAAAGACGAAACCACAAATCATCTTTATCACGTCTAAGGCTGAGTACGCTATGAAAGCGTTCGACTATGATGCAACGGATTACCTACAAAAACCGATTGCGCTAGATCGTTTTAACGCTTCCGTAAAACGTGCGATGGATTTCCATTTACTTAAAAAAGAAAATCAAGAAGAAGATGGAGAACATATTTTTATTAAGAGTAATCTTAAAAAATTAAAAGTGTTCACTTCAAAAATCAAATGGATAGAAGCTTTTGGTGATTATGTCAAAGTAGTTACCGAAGAAGACAGCAACTTAGTACTATCAACAATGAAGTCTTTTGAGAAAGATTTATCGAAAGACAAATTCATCCGAGTACACAAGTCCTATATTATCAACATTGACAAGGTAGAACGATTTAACAGTAAATTTGCCGAAATTGGAATAACAAAAATACCTTTAAGTCGAAACAAGAAAGAAGATCTTGTTCGCGCCCTAGCAATCGCTTAATAAAAGTCAACATTAACGGCAATTTTGATTGCCCGATATTGTGAAACAGCATCAAAACTATCCAGCATTTTCTGGATAGTTTTTTTTGTGACTTGTAGCGAATGGTTTTGTGGTATTTTAACCAAAATGGTTCTGATATATTCATTCCGTATTCTTCCGATAGGCGGTTCTTCGGGGCCGAGTACCGGAATTTTCAAATGTTGCTGCATCACTTGGTACAACCACATCGATCCTTCTTTGAGTTTTTCAAAATCGCGGTGCTTCAATGTGAGTTTAATCAATCGGAAATACGGCGGATATTGGTAAATTTTTCTTTCATACAACTGCTCGTCATACATTCCTGAATAATCATTGTGCGTAACTTGCTGAATGGTATTGTGATTCGGATTATACGTTTGAATGATCACCTTGCCTCTTTTCTCAGATCTTCCTGATCGACCGGCGACTTGCGTCATCATTTGATAGCTTCTTTCAAAAGCCCGAAAATCGGGATGGTACAACATGTTGTCCGCATTCATAATGCCGACCAAACTCACATTGTCAAAATCCAAACCCTTGGCGAGCATTTGGGTTCCTACTAAAATATCAACTTCTCGGTTTTTAAAACTGTCGATGATTTTTTCAAAGCCGAACTTTCCACGTGTGGTATCTTGATCCATACGTCCTGTTTTTGCATTGGGGAAAATCGTCGTTAATTCCTGTTGGATTTGTTCCGTACCGAAACCTTTCGTCGTCAAATGCGGGCTCGAACAGCTATGACAATGTGTTGGATTTCCCATTGAATACCCACAATAATGACATCGCAATTGGTTTTTCTGCTTATGATAAGTCAAACTCACATCGCATTGCGGGCATTGCGGAACATGCCCGCAAGTCATGCATTCAACAACCGGAGAATAGCCGCGGCGGTTTTGGAATAATATCACTTGTTCCTTTAGTGACAGTGCCAAGGCTATTTCTTCAATTAATGCGTCGCTGAAATGACCGGTCATTTGTTTTCGGAAATATTTGTCTTTCAAATCGACCAAAGTTATGTCGGGCAACTGCACTTTTCCATAACGCTCGGTAATTTCAACCAAACCAAACTTCTCGGTTTGCGCATTAAAATAGGTTTCGATGCTTGGCGTTGCAGAACCCAGTAACACCTTCGCCACATGTTTGCCCGCTAATACAATAGCTGCATCGCGCGCATGATAACGTGGCGCCGGATCTTGTTGTTTAAATGTTTGCTCGTGTTCTTCATCCACTATAATGAATCCTAAATTGGAAAATGGTAAAAACAAAGCTGAGCGTGCGCCAATGACGATTTGCGCTCTCTCCGAAACTTCCTGTACTTGACGCCACACTTCTACCCTTTCGTTGTTGCTGTATTTTGAATGATAGACCGCCACTTTATTTCCGAAATAACTTCGTAGTCTTTCTACAAGCTGCGTCGTCAATGCGATTTCGGGCAATAGGTACAGAATTTGCTTTTCCAATTTTAAATAGGCTTCAATCAACTGAATGTAAATTTCTGTTTTGCCGCTTGAAGTTATGCCATGCAATAGACATACATCTTTGGAAATGAATTGCGTTTGGATTTCATTTAACGCCCTTTGCTGCGCTTCACTTAATTGTAAAGCATTTTCGTTTAGTTTGCCTTGAAAAACAACACGATCATGTTGCAGATAATACTCTTCAAAAATATTTTTATCAATTAATGCCTTGACGACCGTTGCGGTGGAATTCGCCGATTCCAACAGTTGCTTTACTGAAATCGGCTTTTTTTCCGATGCATTGAGTTGAAAATACTGCAGCAGGATTTCAGTCTGCTTTGCACCTTTTAAGTTGTTGAGTAATGCATTCAACTGTACATCAGAACTAAAATCAGCGTGCAATCGGATATAACGCACCAATTTTGGTTTATAGATTTCGACAACCTCTTCCTGCAAAACCAAAATATTCCTGTCAATCAACTTTTGAAGAACAGGAAACACATTCTTCTTGTTGAGAATCGACATGATATCGTGAACTTTTAGTGACGATTGATGCTGAAGCGCCTGATAAACCAAGTATTCATCATCTGAAAGTTCATTTTGTTCAACAAAGACTTCTACTTTTTTGGAAATAATGGTTTCACTTTCGAGCAACAAAGCGCTAGGCATAGCGCCACGGTAGACATCCCCAATTGCACACATATAATACGACGCGATCCATTGCCAATGGGCTATTTGAATTTCGTTGACTATGGGTTTTTCATCGAGAATCTGGTGGATTTCTTTGGCTTTGTATAATTGCGGCTCATTTTGATGCAAATCCACCACGAGCGCCGTATAGATTTTATTTTTACCGAACGGAACGGTAACGCGCATGCCTTTTTTTATGTAATGGAATTCCGCTTCTGATATCCCATACGTAAAGGTTTTTGACAGTGAAAGCGGTAAGATGACTTCAGCAAAAAAAGACATTCGATTGGATTAATGGTGGTTGGGTTTAGTTTTTTACGCGATCCCAATATTGTGTTTTGCCCAGAAGTTCTACGCCAAAATAACCTCTGACTTTTAATTTATCTTTTGTCTCGAAAGTGATCGAGCACTTATATAATTTTCCATGTTTAGGATCGAGAATTTTGCCGTTGGTGTATTCGTTCTTGTCCCAAGTTAATCCTTTGATGACAACCAGACCAAGAATAGGCTTGTTTCTGTCGTCGCCTTCACATTTTTCACATTTGGGAATTTTTTTGTTTTTTGGATTGAAAATCTCGATGACTTTTCCGTAGATTTTATTGTGCTTCTCGTAGATTTCTATAACGGAAACCGGTCTGCCCGTATGGTCGTCAAAAGTTTTCCATTTGCCCACTATAGCCAGATTTTGCGCGAGCACATTGGTGAAAACGAATATTAAAAAGCAACATAATATTTTCTTCATAATCTGGTGTGTTAGCCCTGATAGCAGCGGTTATCCTTTTGTGCCGGCGTTCGGCACGGAAGATAAAAGCGTATAGCAGGATCAGCTTCTCAAAAACAAATATCAAACTATTTTTCAGCCCGTTTTTGCCTTCTTATTTTATGGATTAAAGCATCGAGTTCGAATCCGAGCAGCAATATCATACAATTAATCCAAATGTAAAACATCATGATCAATAACGTACCGATTGAGCCGTATAATTGATTGTATTTTGAAAACCTGACGACCCAAATCCCAAAGCCATACGATGACAAAATAATGAGTACGGTTGTAAATACGGAACCGATGGAAATAAAACGACGGTCTTTATCATGCTTGATTCCGAATTTGAACAGTATTGAAGTCGTCAGCAGTATCATTAAAATGACAAATGCGTAACGTCCTAAAATAATTAAAGGAATGCGATCGCTGAGTACATCCTGAATAATCGTTTTCTGGATAAACACCTCAAATACAACGATCATAGCAACCGTTACCAAAAGCAATATAGAAAGTATTAATGATATTCCAATCGCCACGGCATACTGTCGAAAAAAGCCTCGTTTTATAATAACATGATTCGATGTTTCGAAGCCACCCATGATCGCGTTCATACCGTTTGCCATCAAAATGATCGAGAGTACGATCCCCGTAGAAAGCAAGCCCGAATGACTGTTGTGCAGAATATCATTAAGAATCACTGCTATGGCATCATACGTTTTTGGCGGCACACCTTCGGATAAAAATTGCATGAAATCATCTTG
>JANPJB010000125.1:0-5088 GCA_031425295.1 Flavobacterium sp.
TGAAATAACGGTTTTTCCACCTGGTGGCGGCTCCCCGATTGTGACGAGTCAGACCATTACAAGCGGAAATCCTTCGAGTCTGAGTGTCGACTTTGAAATTCCATATTACGATGTAGACAGTTTTACGGTGACGATTAAAGTGACCGATCAATGCGGCAACATTGCGATAGGAAACAATATTCCAATATCTAACATTCGGAGTACAGAAATCTATGGACAAGATGCAAGGTCATGTTTGAATGAAATAAATATAGACGTTTGCGGATTTCTTCCTCCTTTCATGGTTGAATTTTTGAATGCACCGACGGGTTTTGATCCTCTTGTTTATAATCCGCTGCATCCTGGACCTATGGATTCGATACATTACATGTCGACGGCTAATAGCCAAATTCCTGAGGGTGATTATCTGATTAAAGTAACGGATCAATGCGGCTTTGTACTCGAAGAGGTTTTTACCGTCAAGGATTCCAAAACCCGATATTTACGATTTCCAGGATACGACGGTTGCGAATTCAACACCCAAGTAGAAATCGGACCTGGAGTCTTGCCGGTTACCGTAATTATAACAGAAGCTCCTGCAGGATTCAACCAAGTTTTGCCTTATGATGTTTCGTTTAATATTTCGGATAAGAATGGTGTTTTCTACATGACCTTTAATGTGCCGGGTATGTATACGATTACCGGTGTGAATGTTTGTGGCGAAGTATATACTTTCGAAATTGAAATACCGGAGTCTGATCTTCATCTAGAATTAGAAGCCGAGTTAAGCTATAATGGTTGTGCCAATAATGGCAATATTATTAACGTTAAGCTTAAAGACGATGTAGTGGAGAATCGGCCGCCTTCACCACAATTAGCCTCTGTTTTCATCATACTAGCACCGCCAAATTTCGGGCAGCCTTTGCCTTATGATGTGTCTTCATCGATCGAGCAGGAAAATCATTACACAGCAAGCATAGAGGGTTTGGTTCCCGGTGGTTACGCGATTCAGGTTACCGATGTGTGTGGCAACGTATTTACGGACTTCATCAAAATCCTGCCAACGCGACCACCACCACCAGCGGTTCGAAAATTAAATGGTTGCGATATTGGTATGGGTTCAGTTGCTATTAATTGTAGTTTTGAAAGCGATTTGGTTTCTGTCATCATGCAAACCGCTCCGTCTGCTTATACTGCGTCACTGCCATACAATGTTTCTTTTAACATAGATAGTGCTGGTGGTTTTTCAATGAATACTTTGCCTGCCGGAACCTATACTTTTTTTACGATAGATGCGTGCGGCAATGAAGCGATAAGCCAAGTTGATATTATTGGTTTGGCAATAGAACTCGACTTATTTTCCTTGAACGGCAACTGCGGTTCTTTTGACATCAGCGTTTACCATCGTACGAACGACACTTTTCAACTGGCATTATGGCTGCAGAAGTTCGACCCTGTAACGCAGCAGTGGGGACATCCGTATACGGGTTCCGTTTACAGTCCCGGCGCTATTCCTAATGCACTTAATTCGCTTTTGCTGCAAAATTTCAGCACCAATTTTAATATTGCAGCCTTGGGCCGATTTCGAATCATGCGAAGCAATTTAATCTTTCCGAATGGCGCGTCCTCCACTTTTTTCACGTGTAGGGAAGTGATCAGAGCATTCGAGTATACCGGCGAATTGAAGATCACTAATGCCAATGCGATTCCGTGCAGCAACGGTAGTTATGGCGTGTATGTCGAAGCCGAAGGGGTAGCGCCATTAACCTATTCGATTACCGCAAAAGACGGCCAGCCTTTTTTTATCGACAATGGCACCTCCAATACTTTTTCAGGATTGCAGTCCGGAATTTATAATTTTCAAGTGCGCGACTGGTGCGGTAATATCGTAAACAGGTTGTTCGATATCACGAATTTGTCAGAACCTGCAGTGACGCCATACAATTTGTGTGACGGGCAGAACGGCAATTTATCGGTCGTGGCTTTTTCGTTTTTTAACTACCAATGGTGGAAAGGCAACAACCCGAACCTTATTTTAAGCAATACCAATACGCTTGCTTTTTCCCCTTTTTCAAATGCGCTAACTCCGGGAATATACTATGTTAGGATTTATTCAAGTTCTGGACTTACCTGCATAGATCGCGTGATTTCCTATATAGTTACCGCTCCATTGCTCCCAAATGCCGGAGCTGATGCGGAAAGAGATTTTTGCGGCGCTGTTGAAAATTTCGATTTGTTTACGCTATTAGGCCAAACTTATGATTTGAATGGCGCTTGGCTTCAGACGAGCACAGGCGGCGTACTGAATCAAAACAGCTGGTCGTCTTCAGGCATTTCAAATGGCGATTACAGTTTTAATTATGTCGTGCGCGATTTTTGTGGCAATACCGATGTCGCAACCGTACAATTACATCTTAAGGAAATCCCTCCGAATCCCATTGTGGATGTTGATCCCGGTTTCTGCAATCTGGAAAGCATATCGTTTCAAGTCGATTCAATCCCAAATGCAACGTATAGCTGGACAGGTCCGAATGGGTTTTCCTCGCAAGAACAAAATCCAACATTGAGCAGCAACACGACTTTGAATAGCGGCGAGTATATCGTAAAAGCTACGGTTGATGGCTGCGAATCCTCGTCTTCCGTGATGGTTGAACTACAACCGTCGCCCGAATATATAATTGAACCTTCGTGTGTAAACGGTGAGTATTCGCTTACGATCAGACCTAATAACAACACTTTTCAAGACGAAACAGCTACCTACTCTTGGACCGGTCCGGAGAACTACACCAATAACCAAAATCCAATTCAAATTACCGATTTGCCGCCAGGTTCATATGGTGTGACTGTGACCAATGCCGAGGGCTGCTCGACCCAACAATCGCTGCAAGTTACGGGCACAAAATGCATCATTCCGAATGTCATTTCACCCAACAACGATTTGACAAATGACAGTTTTGATTTGACGGGATTGAACGTAAAGCGTTTCGAAGTATACAGCCGCTGGGGAAGATTGGTTTACGATCAGAATAATTATACCAACCAGTGGCATGGACAGAACAATAAAAATCAGCAATTGCCAGACTCCACGTATTACTACATTGTTTACATGGCAACGGGCGAAGAAAAGCAAGGTTGGGTTTTTGTGACGGCGAAATAAAGTATTATCCTTTCAGATAAGCTTCACGGACTTTTTTGAATAAATTGGAAGAGTAAACAAAGTCAACCACGGCTTTATTATCGGTTCTGAAGATATCTTCTTTTGTTCCCTGCCACGCTTTTAAGCCGTTTTTGAGAAAGACGATGTTCTCGCCGATTTCCATCACGGAATTCATGTCGTGCGAATTGATCACGGTCGTAATATTATATTCTTCCGTAATTTCCTTGATCAGATTATCAATAAGAATCGCCGTGTTCGGATCTAAACCGGAATTGGGTTCATCGCAAAAAAGATATTTCGGATTATTTACAATCGCGCGCGCAATCGCCACACGTTTCTGCATACCACCCGAAATTTCAGAAGGTAGTTTGAGATTCGCATCGATCAGATTCACACGTTTGAGTACAAAATTCACACGGTCCTGAATTTCAGACTTCGTATTGCTCGTAAACATTTTCAACGGGAAACCCACGTTCTCTTCAACAGTCATCGAATCGAAAAGCGCGCTGCCTTGGAAAACCATTCCGATTTCGGTGCGCAATTCCCGTTTCTCATCCGCCGTTAAATCCGAATAAATTCTACCATCAAAAGAAATGGTGCCTGCGTCAGGCGTATGAATGCCTAGCAAACTTTTAAGCAATACTGTTTTTCCGGAGCCGCTTTGACCGATAATCAAGTTGGTTTTTCCGGTTTCAAAAACGGTCGAAACACCTTTTAGAACTTTAGTGCCAGCGAATGATTTTTCGAGATTTTTAACTTCTATCATGCGGTCAAAAGTAATTGGGTTAGTATGTAATTCATCGTGATGATCATGACGGACGTCCACACAAACGACACCGTACTCGCTTTACCCACTTCCAATGCGCCGCCTTTCATATAGTAACCATGGAACGACGGAATTGTCGCCAACAGCAAAGCAAAAACAAAAGTTTTAATAAAAGCGTAGGCAATGTGAAACGGAATGAAGTCTTTCTGAAGCCCGCCAATAAACTCGTCACTGGAACCGAATCCGCCATATACGGCTGCAATCCAACCGCCGAGAATGCCTAAGAACATGCTGATGCCAATCACAAAAGGGTAGAGCTGTAGTGCGATGAGTTTTGGAAAAACCAAATAGTTCAGCGAGTTGACGCCCATGACTTCCAAAGCATCAATTTGCTCGGTAACGCGCATGGTTCCGATACTCGAAGTGATAAACGAACCCATTTTTCCCGCCATAATGATTGAAATAAACGTCGGGGCAAATTCTAGAATTACGGATTGCCGCGTCGCAAAACCGATGAGGTATTTTGGAATCAAGGGATTGGTGAGGTTTAATGC
Source organism: Flavobacterium sp. (assembly GCA_031425295.1). Classification (GTDB taxonomy): domain Bacteria; phylum Bacteroidota; class Bacteroidia; order Flavobacteriales; family Flavobacteriaceae; genus Flavobacterium. The sequence continues at coordinate 4,457 of JANPJB010000125.1, forward strand.
CGTCTGGATTGCCACAACGCCGCCGACAAAAAACGAAATAAAGGCAACGATTCCGAGTGAACCGATAATCAAATCGTCGACTTCCTTAAAGATCAGAGTGCGCATCACCGACCATTTGGTGGGTTTGTTGAAAATCTCTTTCCACATCAAAAAGTACTTCCCAATTTGCGACAAATAACGAACGAGCATCATAGTTTTGAAATATGGGCTAAATTAGGAAGAAGTTATGAGTTATGGGTTATGGGTTATGGGTTTTTTTATTGAGGTCTGGGCGTGACCACAAGGGTCGGGCTATACATTACAATCTTTTGCGGCGAACCCCGCCACAAAAGGATTTCCATTGCTATCCCTCACGCACACGTCATTACTTGAAGATTTTTTCCTTCATTTTTGCCAAGCGGTAATTCCGGATGAATTTTGCTTGCTCTTCGGTAACCAACAGCTGTCGGTTTGCCAATTTGGCTTTCCAGAATCCCCGAATATAATCGAGGAATAGCAGTGGTTTTTTCTTCATCATCGCGAGTTTTGCCGAAGCGATCGCGGTAATCCAGAAACCGTAGCCTAAGCTGTAAAAAGCTTCACCTTGCTTGAACCGTGCCGTTTTTGCATAATTTGCGCCGGTGGGTTTGAGG
>JANPJB010000126.1:0-8194 GCA_031425295.1 Flavobacterium sp.
CAAGAGCGAATGATTGCAAAAAACAGCAACACGACGCGGCTTATCGATAAGTTATTGCTCAAAGAATTGGTGACCCGTGAAATCTGTCCGAACAATCGCAGAAAAATGGAAATCCTAATAACCAATAAAGGGCTTACTCTTTTAGAAGAATTAGATCCGAAAGTAATCGCTTACGAGCGGTTGTTCGCTTCGAATTTAACTAAAGAAGAAGTGTTGGAATTGAATCTACTACTCGAAAAATACAGAAGTTTTAAAAACCTTTAATCAACAAATTATGAATACTTTTTTAGAAAATCAAAACTGGCGTTATGCCACAAAAAAATACGATGCAACGCGCAAAGTTTCTGCTTCAGATTTACAAATTTTAAAAGAAGCCATCCGACTTGCAGCATCCTCTTACGGATTACAACCTTACCAAGTTATTGTTGTTGAAAGTGATACTTTGCGGGCAAAATTGCAACCAGCAGCTTGGGGACAAAGTCAAATTACCGAGGCATCACACCTAATTGTATTTGCCAATATCGCAAACTTTGGCGATAGTGACATCGACAAAGCAATCGAAAATTTTACAGTAACCCGCGAATTGCCTGCAGATGCTTTAAACGGATATAGCGATTTTATTAAATCAAAAATTTCAACGCTACCATTAGAGGTTAGAAATAATTGGACAGCCAAACAAACCTATTTAGCGCTCGGCAATCTTCTCAATGCGGCTGCGGAATTAAAAATTGACGCCACACCGATGGAAGGATTTGAAGCCCAACAATTTAATGAGATTCTGGGATTAGACAAATTAGGGTTGAACGCCGCAGTGATTGCAACTATTGGATACCGCCACACCGACGATGCGACACAACATTATACGAAAGTGCGCAAATCAAACGAAGAACTATTTTTAACTATATAATTAATAACCTTAACACACAAAACAATGAAAAACTTAAAAGCACTTGCGTTAGTCGCACTCGTAACATTTTCAACCGCTGCCGTTGCACAAACAAAAAAAATCGACGTCAAAAAAAGCACGATCAAATGGGTTGGAAAAAAAGTAACCGGACAACATTCAGGAACAATCAATTTTAAAGATGGCGCACTGACTTACACTGCTAAACAATTAAGCGGCGGACGTTTTACGGTCGACATGAATTCGATCGAAGTAACGGACTTGAAAGCTGGTGAAGGAAAAGAAAAATTAGAAGGCCACTTAAAAGCCGATGATTTCTTCGGTACCACCAAATTCGAAACTGCGACATTAATATTCAGAAAAGTGACGCAAAAATCTGCTGGTGTTTATACTGTTTTGGCGGATATGAAAATCAAGGAAAGAACGAATGAAGTTACTTTCGACCTAGCGGTAAAAGGAAATACGGCCACTACAAAACTTGTAATCGACAGAACCAAGTATGATATCAAATACGGTTCAGGAAGCTTTTTCGACAACTTGGGCGACAAAGCGATCTCTGACGACTTCGAATTAAACGTATCCCTGCAGTTCTAAAACCTGGGAAAAATTGCTAACGAAAACCCTGACCATCAAATGTCAGGGTTTTTTTATGCCCACTCCGCATTCGACGCGCAGCATTTTTTTGTAACTTTGAAAGAACACAGTATCCATTCTTTAAAGCTATCATTATGAAATCAACGATTCACTACACGAGCGCTACCCAATTGACAAAGAAATTTCTGGCTTCTGATTTTATTTTCCAGACTAAGAGAACACTCATTATGCTACTAGCAATTTGTTTTGTTAGTCTTGCATCAGCGCAAGTTCGTAAGATCAATGTGAAGAAAAGTACCATCACTTGGACAGGAAAAAAAATAACTGGAGAACATCAAGGATCTTTAGCTTTTAAAGACGGATCGCTTACCTTCAAAAATAAGATATTGGTCGGTGGAAACTTCACGGTCAATATGACCACACTGACCAATACCGATCAAACCGGGAAAGGCAAAGAAAAGCTCGAAGGACATTTGAAATCAGCCGATTTTTTCGCCACTACCGATTATAAAACCGCCAAAATGGTTTTCAAAACCATCAAAGCAAAAAACAAAACTACCTACGGGATTGCTGCGGATTTGACCATTAAAGGAAAGACCAATCCGGTCACTTTCGATTTGGTGATGGCAAAAGGAAAAACAGCTACTGCCAATCTTATAATCGACCGCACGAAGTATGGAATCCAATATGGTTCCGGCAGTTTCTTCGATGATTTAGGCGATCGCACGATTTATGACGAGTTTGAACTCGAAGTTAAAATAGTATTTTAGTTCCTTAAGAAATTCAAAAATAGCCAATGACAAAAATAGTAATCATCGATAATTACGACAGTTTCACTTACAATCTTGTGCACTACTTTGAAGATCTTGATTGTGAAGTTACCGTATTTCGCAATGATGAATTTGATTTGGAAGAATTGAAGCCTTTCGATAAAATTGTCCTTTCACCTGGTCCGGGTTTACCTTCAACTGCAGGTTTGCTGGAATCCGTCATTCAAACGTATGCGCCCACCAAAAGTATTCTCGGCGTTTGCTTAGGGCAGCAGGCAATCGGCGAAGTATTCGGCGGTACGATCATCAACCTCGAAAAAGTCTATCATGGCGTAGCAACTAGGATTCATGTAGTTGTCGATGATGAAGTCCTTTTCAATGGATTGGACACTCATTTTGACGTCGGTCGCTACCATTCCTGGGTCGTCAATACCGACGGGTTTCCTAAAGTTTTAGAAATTACTTCAGTGGGTGAAAACGGTGAGATCATGTCGTTGCGCCACAGAAACTTTGATGTCAAAGGCGTACAATTTCATCCAGAAAGCGTCCTAACGCCCAATGGAAAAACCATCCTCGCCAATTGGATTAACAATTAAATCGAAATTACGTAGTTTGAAACTTCAATATCGATTTTTTCTTGTTGTTAAAATTACGTTAAACAAAAATTAAACAATCGTTTGATTTAAACAATCGTTTAACTTTGCTTCGTTTTTGAAAACCACTATAAAATGATTCCGGATTTAAACGAAAAACAAATACAGATACTGCTCGTAGCCGAGAGGCTATTTGCCGAAAAGGGTTTCGACGGAACATCGATTCGTGATATTGCCAAAGAAGCCAAAATCAATGTCGCCATGGTTTCCTACTATTTCGGCTCAAAAGAGAAAATGCTCGAAGCATTGATTTTATCGCGTACAACAGACATGAAACTGCAGATCGAGAATTTATCAAAAGAGACCATTTCTCCAATAGAAAAAATCAACAAACTCATCGAAATATACATCTCAAGAATCAATAAGAACAAATGCATCTACCAGATTCTGCACTTCGAATTATCTTCCAAAAAGAGAACGCTTGATTTAAAATCCTTTACGGAAGTCAAAAAACAAAACTTCGAATTCATTAAAACAATAATCATCGAGGGTCAGCAAAAAGGCATCTTTCGCACGGATGTTAATATTTTCTTGTTGCCATCGACGATGCTGGGACCCTTCTTTCATTTTCAAATGAACCGTCCGCAGTATGAAGAAATGCTTGAGTTGAGAACCGATGAAGCCTACGACAATTATATCAAAAATGAACTCACGAAACACATTCAACAAACCATTCAATCCTTGCTCCTTCATGAAAAGTAAATCCATCGAATTCCTCATACTGGTAATATTGTCAATGTCGAACCTACAAGCCCAACAAAAAACCAGCCTATCCGTGCATGACGCGGTAAAAATGTCACTTGAGAAAAGCGACGCCGTAAGTTTGGCAAAAGCTAAAGTCGAAACCCGAAAGTACCAAAAGCAAGTCGTGCAAAACAACCAATATCCGGATGTGAAACTGTCGGGGCAATATATGCGACTCACGAATGCCGATATCAATTTGGAAAGCCAGTCAAACGCATCCACGACGCCCGAATCCAGTGGCGAATCTAAGCCCGTTAATCAATTATGGTTAGGTCAAGCGACCGTCGCAATGCCTCTATTTTCAGGCTTCAAACTCAAAAATAGTATTGAATCTTCTGAGCATCAATACCAATCTGAAGTCGCCAACGCCGAACATTCCAAAGAAGAAACCGCAATTCAGGTCATCGAATATTACGCGGCACTATACAAAGCGCAACAAACCGTTGCACTGCTGCAAGAAAGTCTCAAAAGCAGCCGCCAGCGCGTTACCGATTTCACCGATTTAGAGCAAAACGGAATCATCGCCAGAAATGATTTGTTGAAATCGCAGTTGCAGCTGTCCAGAATCCAATTGAATTTGGATGAAGCCGAGAAGGATATCAACATGATCAATTATCGCCTGATTACTTTATTGAAGCTCAGCCCGGATACCAAAATTGTTGTCAGTCCCGACAACATCGACCCTAATCTATTCAACAACATGCCAAAAACGGAATCCGAGGCGATTCAAAAACGCAGCGATCTCGCTTCGATTCGTTCGTTAGAAAAGGCAATCGAATTAGAAATCAAAGTGGCCAAAAGTGCTTATTATCCATCGCTCTCCTTAACCGCAGGTTATATCGCTTTGGATATACAAAATACCTTAACTGTCACCAACGCGATGAATGTTGGCGTTGGCGTATCCTACAATTTGAGTGCATTATTCAAAAACGCAAAAGACGTAAAAGTGGCCAAAAGTCGCGCCGCAGAGCTTCAGATACAAGAAGCAGAACGCACCGACGCTGTCAGGATACAAATCAAAAATGCCCAAGAAGATTACGCGCTTGCAGTCAAACAAGACAAAGTGTATGGCGAATCGGTTACCCAATCTTCAGAAAATTACAGAATCGTGAAAGACAAATACGACAACGGATTGTCGAATGCCAACGATCTGCTCGAGGCCGATGTCGACCAATTAAGCGCAAAAATCAACCTGGCCAATGCCAAAGCAAACGTCGCATTAAAATATTATGAACTACTAAACACTACAGGCCAACTCTTGGAATCGTTCAATCTCAGCAAAAACTAACACCATGGAAGCAAAAAAAACCAACAAGAAATTCATCATCATCTTTTCCGTATTGATACTCGCAGGCGGAACATACGGCATTTATAAATACTTGTATTCCCAAGCACACGAAACGACCGACGATGCTCAAATTGAGAAAAATATGAATCCGATTATTCCAAGAGTGAGCGGTTATGTGACCAAAGTGTACATCAAAGACAACGATTTTGTAAAGCAAGGCGACACGCTTTTCACAATCGACAATAAAGATTATGTCGTTAAAGTCGAAGAAGCCGAAGCCGCACTCATTGCTGCCCAAGGCAATTACGCCGCTGCGAAAGCTGATATTCAAGGTGCTTCAGCCAATATTTCCGCTTCAGAAGCAAACGTAAAATCCGCCGGTGGCAATATCGAAACCGCAAAAATACGTTTGCGATTGGCAACCAACGATTTCGAACGTTACAACAACCTGTATAAAAACCATACAATCACCAAACAGCAATTCGAACAAGCACAAGCAGCGAAACTTGAGGCCGAAAGTCAATTGCAAATTCTGAAACAACAGCAAAAAGCAAGCGCCTATCAAAAAACGGTAATCGAAGCCAAATCAAATGTCAGTGGAAAACAGACTGAGGTCGCCGCAGCCAATATTAAAAGAGCGCAGGCACAGTTGGATGCAGCGAAATTGAACTTAACGTACACCGCAGTCACGGCTTCTATCGACGGTCAGGTTTCTAAAATTAGTATTCAACCTGGACAGTTTTTGCAGCCCGGGCAATCCTTATTCTACATCATCAACAACGCCGAAGCTTGGGTAATTGCCAATTTCAAAGAAACGCAACTCAACAAAATGGTCGCCGGACAAAAGGTTTCGATCAAAGTCGATGCGTATCCAGATACCGAATTCGAAGGCACAATCGCATCATTTTCGCCCGCTACGGGTTCCAGATTTTCGCTGCTTCCGCCTGATAATGCGACGGGAAATTTCGTAAAAACCATTCAGCGGTTGCCGGTAAAAATTAGTCTCGATGCGAATAACGATGTCGAGAAAATCAAACTTTTGCGCCCGGGAATGAATGCCGACGTCGACGTACATTTGAAATAATTTTTCTCAGAAGCTGCTCCTGCTATCCATTATCATCTTTTATGGCGACCACCGCCACAAAAGGATTTCCATTGCTATCAGGACTAGGGCAATCGATACCAATCAACATTAATCTCAAAAGAAAATCAACATGGCAACAGCAACGGTCCAAGCCGATGATTTAGTAGAATACGGATTTCGCCGCGTGATCATCACGATTACAGCCGTTATGTGTGCCTTGCTCGAAATCGTCGACACCACGATTGTCAATGTCGCATTAACGGACATGCGCGGAAGTTTAGGCGCCACACTTAATGATGTGGCTTGGGTCATTACCGCCTACGCGATTGCAAATGTCATCGTAATTCCAATGACCAGTTGGTTGTCGCAACAATTCGGACGACAGAATTACTTCGCGGTTTCAATCATTATATTTACGATAGCGTCATTCCTCTGCGGAAACGCCGATAACATTTGGGAGCTTGTGGCTTTTCGCTTCATACAAGGATTGGGTGGCGGCGCACTGCTCGTAACAGCACAAACCATCATCACTGAAAGTTACCCTGTGGCAAAACGCGGCATGGCGCAAGCAATTTACGGAATGGGCGTTATCGTCGGACCCACATTAGGACCGCCGTTGGGTGGTTATCTCGTTGATAATTTCTCTTGGCCTTACATTTTTTACATCAATATTCCACTCGGAATTATCGCAACTTTTCTGACATTGACGTTTGTGAAAAGCCCGAAATACGGTGAAAAACTGAAGGCCAACCAAGTCGATTGGTGGGGCATTTTATTTCTCGCCTCCTTTATCGGTTCGTTGCAATTCGTACTCGAACATGGGCAGCAGGACGATTGGTTCAACGACAATTTGATCATAACCTTAAGCATGGTCACCGTTGTTGGATTTCTAGCTTTTCTGTGGCGCGAAATGACTTACGCACATCCTATTGTCAATCTCAGGGTGCTCAAAGATCCGAACTTGCGTGTTGGAACCGCAATGTGTTTCATATTGGGTTTTGGTCTATACGGATCGACGTTGGTGATTCCAATTTACACCCAGCAGATTTTAGGTTGGACCGCCACCGACGCGGGATTACTGCTAATTCCAGGATCGATTACGACGGCGTTTATGATGCCGATTATCGGAAACCTAATTCAGAAAGGCGTGCCTCAAGCCTATTTGGTTGCGTTTGGTTTTGCGATTTTTTTCGGTTTCACCTTTTGGATGTACAACGTAATCACACCCGACACCGGCGTTGAGCATATGTTCTGGCCGTTGATCATGCGCGGCATTGGACTCGGATTACTATTCGTGCCGATTACGACGATGGCATTATCAACACTCAAAGGGAAAAGCATTGGTGAAGGTGCCGCTTTTACGGGCATGATGCGGCAATTGGGCGGTTCGTTTGGCATTGCGATCATCACGACTTTCATTACGCGTTTTTCACAAGAACACAGAGCGGATCTGGTGTCGCACCTCGATGTGACCAAACTCGAAGTGCAACAGCGCGTGATGCAGCTCCAGAAAAGTTTCATGGCGAAAGGGTTTAGTTCGAATGAAGCCTTATCAAAAGCGTATCAGGTCATGGACTATTCCGTCATGAAGCAAAGCACGGTGATGTCGTACATGGATATTTTCTGGTATCTGGGCATCATGTTTTTATGCTGCATTCCGATTATCCTATTCATCAAGAAAGGGAAATCGAAAGTCGACCTTGCGGATGCGATGCACTAACAGCTTGTCGATATTGACTAACAGGTTATCGATTTTATCAACAAACACATACTGTCTTTAAAAATAATATTTATATTTGATTGATAATAAATCAATTAAGTCAATTTAAAAGATATGATTATGGGATTGTTTCGGAATAATAATACGAAGAGAATGCTTGAAGAGTTCAGGGATAAAAGCGAATATTACTCCAACGATTTGAGCAAAGAAATTAAAGAGTCGTTTGAAGATTTGAAATCTGAATTCGACGAGCATCACCAGGCTTACAGTGAGTTCATCGATTTTGTTTCACAGATAAAAAGCAAACTAACCGCTTTAGAAGCCAAAAAATTAGAGGATTTATCAAATGGTTTGAAACACATCAACCATTGCGCTAAAAATGGCGTGGAAGCGATGCGCGGTTTGTCATTAAACCAACGAAAACTCACACGCGAAAC
>JANPJB010000127.1:0-3742 GCA_031425295.1 Flavobacterium sp.
GCTTTCAAACGCTCATTCGCATTCACATATACATCGCCATTTCCGGAACTTTGCACATCGGCTTTTTTACAACTGAGCTTTTCGGCGCGCAGATCTCCGTTGCCGGACTTTATAATGTCGACCATATCCACTTTCCCAGAAGCCGTCATGTTGCCATTGGCTAAATTTTCAAGTTTGCAATACCGTCCGATGAGATTGTTGATGCTGACATTACTGTTGCCATCATTCTTGATTAATGACGCTTCAGGCATCGCAATGGTGATTTTCAACTGGGTTTTTTCAATGTATAACTTGTTGTTGGTATTGCCTTGAAATGAAATCTTCAAAAGATGTTCGGTTTCATTTAAATTAAATTGCAGCAGGTCCAGCAGATTGTCATCCACTTCAACGCGAACCGACCAAGGCTTGCCAACTTCAATGGCAATTTGACCGTCGAGATCAGACAAACTGAGCTTATCGAATTGCGCATAATCATAAGATTTTGAAACGATCACACCCGAGCCCTTAAGTTGGCAGAACATTTTCGACATCGACAATAAAGTCAGTACTAATAAGATTTTTGTTTTCATGGTATTTGTTTTTAGATTGTTAATTTGAGACAAAGTTGCACCAACCGTTGGCATCAATCGCCCCAAATTATGATTTGAGACCAAGTATATTTAAGCCTATGATGATCCGGCTAGTAAATTTAAACTATTTTGTTTTAACGCCGCACCACGATTATTGCCTACTTTCCGCGGTGGTTCTTGCGTTGCAAAACCCAATTAATTGTAGTATGTTTGGTCGACTCAATGACGAAACCCACCATGACCATACCGCAATATCTCGCCAAAATAAACACCCTTTTCATCACCGGCAACGCAAGAGAGCATTCGTATCGCGGCGATTTGCAAAACCTAATCATGGCGCTGCTACCCGATGTGCTCGTCACCAACGAACCCGCCCGAGTCAGTTGTGGCGCTCCCGATTATGTACTCACGCGCAAAGACGTACCGATCGGTTACATCGAAGCCAAAGACATCGGCGTCGATCTCGCATCGAAAACACTCAAAGAGCAGTTCGACCGCTACAAAGCCGGGTTAACGAATCTGGTTTTTACCGATTATCTCGAATTTCATTTCTATAAAGACGGCGCTTTCGTGACCAAAATTGCAATTGCTGCAATCGAGAACAACACCATAAAACCACTACCGGAAAACTTCGAACAGTTTACCCAACTCATCAAAAACTTCGCGCTGACCATTTCACAAACGATCAAGTCGCCGACCAAACTCGCGCAAATGATGGCAGGCAAAGCAAAACTCATGGCAGACGTCATCGAAAAGTCATTGAATTATGACGATGAACAAAGCAGCCGTTCGAGCATCAAATCGCAGATGTTGTCGTTTCAACAGATGCTGATTCACGATATCAACAACAAATCGTTCGCCGATATCTACGCCCAAACCATCGCCTACGGTATGTTTGCCGCGCGCTACCACGATCCGACACTACCGACATTCTCTCGACAAGAAGCTGCCACCTTAATCCCAAAGAGCAACCCGTTTCTGCGCAAACTGTTTCAGGATATTGCGGGCTACGATCTCGATACGCGGCTCGATTGGATTGTGGAGGAACTCGTGACCATTTTCCTCGCGAGCGATGTGGCGCAGATCATGAAAAACTTCGGCAAAAGCACCAAGCAGGAAGATCCGGTCGTGCATTTCTACGAAACCTTTTTGGGCGAGTACAATCCGGCACTTCGAAAAGCGCGCGGAGTTTGGTATACGCCGCAGCCCGTCGTGAATTTTATCGTTCGTGCGGTGGATGATATTTTGAAAACCGAGTTTAATTTGCCACAAGGTTTGGCCGACACCTCGAAAATCAAGATCAAGAAAAAAGCCGTAACCCAAACCAAAGGCGCGAACGCCAAAATCATGGAAGTGGAAACCGAAGTCGAAGTGCACCGCGTGCAAATCCTCGATCCGGCAACGGGAACCGGTACGTTTTTAGCTGAAGTTGTGCGCCACATTCACAAAAAATTTGAAGGACAGCAAGGCATTTGGAGCAAATATGTTACAAACGATTTGATTCCGAGGCTTAATGGCTTTGAACTCTTGATGGCGAGTTATGCGATGGCGCATTTGAAGATGGACATGCTGCTGACCGAAACCGGCTACAAACCCACCGACGACCAACGGTTCCGGATTTTCCTGACGAATTCTCTCGAGGAAGCGCACCCCGATACCGGAACGCTCTTCAGTTCGTGGTTGTCTGACGAAGCCGACCAAGCCAATGCGATCAAACGCGAATCGCCGGTGATGGTGGTGATTGGGAATCCGCCGTATAGTGTGAGCAGTACGAATAAAAGCGCGTGGATTGAAAAACTCACAGCCGATTATAAAAAAGATATGAAAGAGCGGAACATACAACCGCTTTCAGACGACTACATTAAGTTTATTCGTTTCGGACAACATTTTATTGATAAAAACGGAACAGGAATTTTAGCCTACATTTCGAACAACAGTTTTATTGACGGCATTATTCACCGCCAAATGCGCAAACGCCTTTTGGAAAGTTTCGATAAGATTTACATTTTAGATTTACATGGAAATGCAAAGAAGAAAGAAGTTTGTCCTGATGGCTCAGTGGATCAAAATGTGTTTGATATTATGCAGGGCGTTTCGATTAATATTTTTGTCAAAACGGACAAGAAAGCTAAAGCAGATTTGGCAGAAGTTCTCCAATTTAATTTGTTTGGAAAACGGGATTTTAAGTATGATTTTTTAAATGAAAGTTCAGTTGCCTCGCTTGATTGGAGTATTTTAGAAAATAAAAATCCTAATTACTATTTTGTCTCAAAAGACTTCGAAGGAAGTATTGAATATGAAAAAGGATTTAAAATAAATGAGTTATTTGTTTTAAACTCTTCCGGTATCAAAACGCATAGAGATCATTTTGTAATTGACATTGATAAACGTAATTTAGAACAACGTATTTTAGAATTTTATGATTTAAATAATTCTGATAGTGAGATATCTACTAGATTCGATTTAAAAGATAATCGAGATTGGCAACTTTCAAGTTCTCGAAAAGCAGAAAAATTTGATAAATCAAAAATTACAAATATTACTTATAGACCTTTTGATAGTAGATACTGTTATTATGATTCAAATCTTATCGATTACGGCCGTGAAAAAATAATGAGGAATTTTATTCAAAGAGAAAACTTCGGATTATCATTACTAAGACAATCAAGAAATGGTGAAAAAGGTACATTTTGGCTAAGCAAATCAATAGTTGGCAAAGACGCAATTTCAACTCTTGATACATGTACTATCTTCCCACTCTACCTCTACCCCGAAACCACCAACCAACAAACCCTAACCGGCGAACAACAACGCACTCCAAACCTCAACCCCGAAATCGTCAAACAGATTGAAGATCGCCTCAACCACGTATTCCTACCCGATGAAAACATCGTATGCGACTTGCCCGAAGGAAAAGCGGGACATTTTTCGCCACTTGACATTCTCGATTACATCTACGCGGTGTTGCATTCGCCTTCGTATAGGGAAACCTACAAAGAATTCCTCAAAATCGATTTTCCACGGGTGCCTTATCCGACTGATGCCGACACTTTTTGGAAACTTGTGGCGTTGGGTGGCAGGCTGCGTGAAATTCATTTGCTTGAGAGTCCAATTGTCGCGCAATACATCACGCAATATCCCGAAGACGGCAACAACATCGTGACCAAACCCAA
>JANPJB010000128.1:0-18239 GCA_031425295.1 Flavobacterium sp.
CCAGAACCCGATGAGTAAGTAGGAGCATAGCCCAACGCCTTCCCATCCGATGAACATCACTAGTAAATTGCTTCCGACTACAAGTGTAATCATGAAGAACACGAATAAGTTTAAATACGCAAAGAATGTATGCATTTTTTCATCGTCGCGCATGTAACTGATCGAATACATATGGATCAGCGAACCGATTCCTGTGACGAACATCAACCATAATAATGACAATTGATCGAGGAGAAATCCGAAATCTATTTTGAAATTGCCAAGTTGAATCCAGTCAAATAAAACGATTTGTATCGGTTGTTTTGTTTGGTTGATTTGCATGAAGAACATCAAAGTCACCACGAAAGAAACCAGAACAGTTAAGGTTCCAATCGTTCCCGATAAGGTTTTCCCCAAAGCTTTCCCGAAGAAAACGTTGATCAGAAATCCTGCAAAAGGAGCTAAAACTAAGACTAAAGCTAAAGTAGTATCCATAGAATGTTATCCTTTTAATTTTTTTAGATTATCAATGTCGATCGATCCCAAATTCCTGAAAATGGAAACCAGAATCGCAAGCCCGACCGCAACTTCCGCAGCCGCAACCGCCATCGAGAAAAATACGAATACTTGTCCTTGTGCGTCTTGGTGGTAGGTTGAAAATGCCACGAACAATAAATTGACCGCGTTCAGCATGATTTCGATCGACATGAAAACGATGATCGCATTTCTTCTGTACAAAACCCCAAACACGCCAATGCAGAACAAAATGACGCTGAGGAAAATGTAGTTTTCAATACCAATATGGTTTAAAATATTGTTCATTTTATTTCTCTATTTTTTCTTTTTTAGACAGTAAGACGGTTCCGATCATCGCGACCAAAAGCAGGATTGAAGCGTATTCAAACGGCACCATATATTCATTGAGCAATACTTTTCCAAGCACTTTGATCGATTGGTAATCTTCACCAGTTGAGGTATATTCACCCACAATCGGCTTCGAATTCACAAAAATTGCAATCAAAACCAAACACATCAAGCAAAATAAAATCACGGCTGCCCAACGCGTCAAACGAGGTTTATGTACTTCATCTTCCTTGTTCAGATTCATCAACATGATTGTAAAGAGGAATAGAATCATAATCGCGCCCGAATACACGATAATATGTACAATCGCCAAAAACTGGGAATTCAATAATAAGTAATGACCGGCTATCGAAAAGAAACAAATCACGAGATAAATCGCAGAATGGATTGGGTTTTTCGTAAAAATCGTTAGGAATGCCGTGGCTAAAGTAACCGCAGACAATACACAAAAAAGAATAAGCGCTATCGACATTAATTTAGGTTTTTAGATTGAGCATTTTTCATTGCCATATCGAGCGGCATCACCAGTTTGTCTTTTCCGAAAATAAAATCTTCACGGTCGTAACTCGAAGGCACAAGCACTTTCGAAGTCGTCAAATAAATCGCATCTTTCGGACAAGCTTCCTCGCACAATCCGCAGAAAATGCAACGCAACATATTGATCTCATACACCGAAGCATATTTTTCTTCGCGATACAAATGTTTTTCATCGGGTTTGCGTTCCGAAGCCACCATCGTAATGGCTTCCGCTGGGCAAGACAAGGCGCACAATCCACAAGCGGTACAATTCTCACGACCTTGTTCGTCTCGTTTGAGCATGTGCTGACCGCGATAAACAGGGCTCATTACCCGAACCTGCTCAGGATACTGAATCGTCACTTTGCGCGTAAACAAGTGCTTGATCGTAATAATCAACCCTTTGATAATCGCCACAAGATATAATCGTTCGAGAAAAGTCATTTCCTTATTGGAAACCTGTTTTTTTCTGCCCGATAATGATATAGATGCTATACTCATTTTGTTGTTTTTATTTTTCGAAGCCAATCCTGCTATCCGTTGCAATCTTTTGTGCCGAACACCGTCACAAAAGGATTTCCACTACTATCAGGGCTAGGGCATTCTGCTCTAATTTACTTTATCGTTTGTAACCAATTTTTGTTCGTTCTGCTTTTTGTTCCTTATTATCAATCAACTCATCGAGATAAGAAAAAACCAATGCTATATTTTTGTCATGATTGACGAGTTTCTTTTTTATGGCTTCGAGTTCTAGTTTTATATTTAAATTGTCCGTCAACATTTCCCTAAGACTAACAAATATTTCAATAATCTTGATGCTCATTTGGGTTGCTCTTTCACTCTTCAGAACATTGGCTAATTGTAAAATCCCATGTTCAGGACAGGCATATGGCAATTTTCTTGAGCCTCCCCAACTTGATGTCACAATTTGTGATGTCAAGTTTTTATATTCATCTTCATCAAGCTGAAACATGAAGTTTGGCGGAAACCTACTGATGTTTCTTTTAACTTGTTGATTTATCATTCTTGTTTCAACCTCATAAAGCAATGCTAAATCGCGATCCAGCATCACTTTTTGATTTCTGATAAAATAAATCTTATTAGAAATCACCTCATTCGGGATGATTAATTCTTTCATAAAAAATTTGTTTGGCGTAGATATTTTAAAACTTTTTTAAGGTGTTGTTTCCTTTACACCAGGATGTCTTACATCCCCAAATACGCAGCAATGTCATGTCTCAAAATCACAATTCCTGTCACGATAATATTCGCAATCGAAAGTGGAATCAAAATTCTCCAACCCAAATGCATCAACTGGTCATAACGAAATCTCGGAATTGTCCAACGCACCCACATATAGAAAAATATGAATCCACAAATCTTAATAAACAAGACCATAATACCAAGCACATTCGCAATATTGACACCCCAATTTTCAACTGCCCATTGCATGCCTGGATAATTATAACCTCCGAAAAACAATACCGCTAAAATCGTCGAAGAAATAAACATGTTCGCATATTCCGCAAACAGATAGAATCCCATTTTCATTGACGAATATTCAGTATGGTAACCACCGATTAACTCCGATTCACATTCCGCCAAATCAAAAGGTGTTCTGTTGGTTTCCGCAAAGGCGCAGATCAAAAAGATTAAAAAAGATAGTGGTTGGTAAAATACATTCCAATGCAAACCTGATTGCTGCGCTGAAATTTCTCTGAGACTTAACGTTCCCGTCATCATCAACAAAGCGATGATTGAAAGTCCCATGGCGATTTCATAAGAAACCATTTGCGATGCCGCACGAACCGCGCCCATCAAGGAAAACTTATTGTTCGAAGCCCAGCCGCCAATCATAATTCCATAAACGCCAACTGAAATAACGCCGAATATATACAATAGCGCCACATCAATATCAGTCGCTTGCAAAATAATATCACGTCCAAACAAATGCAGTTTATCGCCCCAAGGGATCACGGCACTAGTCATCAAAGCCGTGCTCATAGCGATTGCAGGACCGACGATAAATAAAAATCTGTTCGGCGTATTTGGGAAAAATTCTTCCTTAGAAAAAAGTTTTAATCCATCGGCAAGTGGTTGAAACAGTCCCAACGGACCTGCTCTGTTTGGACCAATTCGATCTTGTAACCAAGCCGCCACTTTACGTTCCGCCCAAGTCGAATACATGGCCATCAGCATCGTCACTGCAAAAACTACAAAGATGATGACGCTTTTATCTATGAGGAGTGTACTATTCATTATTGCCCAGTTGTTTTTGGTTCATCATGTCTTCTTCGGTCAATGGTGTCGAGACCATACTGATTTTTTTACGATCGATGTCACGTCCTGCCAAGATGTTTTTCTCGGTTGCAATTTCTACCGTCTCTAACTTTCTAGTGTAATTATTCTGGTTGATTACCGAATCTTTTTCGAATTTACGCGGCCCTTCAATCACCCAATCCTTAGGATCTTTATGATCGAAACGGCATTCGTTGCAAATGAATTCCTCCACTTCATGGTATTCGTCTTTGCGTCCGGTAACCCTTTGAATTTCATCGCCAAACATCCAAACTGTGGTTTTTCCGCAGCATTTGGTGCAATCGCGGTGCGCGTTATAAGGTTTGTTGAACCAAACTCTTTGTTTGAATCGGAATGTTTTATCGGTTAATGCGCCAACGGGACAAACATCAATCATATTTCCTGAAAACTCATTATCGATTGCTTTCGAAATACAAGTGGAGATGTTCGAATGATCGCCGCGATCCATGACACCATGAACTCTATTATCCGTCAATTGATCCGCAACCATGACACAACGGTAGCACAAAATGCAACGGTTCATGTGCAATTGAATATTCGGCCCGATGTCTTCGGGTTCGAAAGTTCTTTTCTCCTCAACGAATCTCGTTTTAGATTTTCCGTGTTCAAAACTTAGGTTTTGCAAATCACATTCTCCGGCTTGATCACAGACTGGGCAATCAAGTGGATGGTTGATTAGGAGAAATTCCGTAACCGATTTTCTCGCTTCTTGTACTCTTTCAGAAGATTTACTGTTGACTTCCATACCATCCATGCAACCGGTTACACAAGACGCCATCAGTTTTGGCATCGGTCTAGGGTCGGCTTCACTTCCTTTGGCCACTTCTACCAAACAACAACGGCATTTTCCGCCGCTTCCTTTGAGTTTCGAATAATAGCACATCGCCGGTGGAACGACTTCGCCACCAATCATACGTGCTGCTTGGAGGATTGTGGTTCCTGGTTCTACTTCGATGCTTTGACCGTCTATCGTTACTTTCATAATTTTAGTTGTTGGTTGTCGGTTGTTAGTTTTTGGGGATTCCATCAACTATCAACCATCAACTTTTATACTGTTTGCTTTGCTACCAAATGCTTTACTTTTTCGAAAGGTTCGGCAACAAAGTGATCTCTGTTTTTAATTTTTTCAGGGAAACGAATGTGGTATTCGAATTCCTCTTTGAAATGACGAATCGCCGCTGCCACTGGCCAAGCCGCAGCATCACCTAATGGGCAGATTGTGTTGCCTTCAATTTTGCTTTGAATACTCCACAACAATTCGATATCTTCTTCACGGCCGTGACCGTTTTCTATTCTGTGTAATACTTTTTCTAGCCAACCGGTTCCTTCGCGACAAGGCGAACATTGACCGCAGCTTTCGTGGTGATAAAAACGGGAGAAGTTCCAAGTGTTTCTTACGATGCAAGCGGTGTCATTATAAACGATGAATCCGCCAGAGCCCAACATCGAACCGGTAGCAAAACCACCGTCGCTTAAGGATTCGTACGTCATCAATCGGTCTTCTCCGTTTGCTGTTTTGTAGATTAAATCCGCTGGTAAAACCGGCACAGAACTTCCGCCGGGAACAAATGCTTTCAATGGGCGATCTGAACTCATCCCACCCAAATATTCATCAGAATTCATGAATTCATAAACGCTTACTCCTAATTCAATCTCGTACACGCCTTGGTTTTTGACATGCCCGGAAGCAGAAATCAATTTGGTTCCTGTTGATCTTCCAATTCCGATTTTTGCATAATCCGCTCCGGAATTATTGACAATCCATGGCACGGCTGCAATTGTTTCTACATTATTGACCACCGTTGGATTCGCCCAAAGTCCGGAAACTGCAGGAAATGGCGGTTTGATTCTTGGGTTGCCCCGTTTGCCTTCGAGTGATTCTATGAGCGCGGTTTCTTCACCACAGATGTAGGCACCAGCACCAATCTGGACATACAATTCCAAATCAAAACCTGAACCTAAAATATTTTTACCCAACCAACCGGCAGCTTTGGCTTCGGCGATGGCTCTTTCTAAAATTTTGTAAACCCACATATATTCTCCACGGATGTAGATATACGAAAGGTTGGCGCCCAAGGCGTAGCTTGAAGTAATCATGCCTTCAATCAATAAATGTGGAATGTATTCCATCAGGAAACGGTCTTTAAAAGTCCCTGGTTCCGATTCGTCGGCGTTGCAGACAAGATGTCTTGGTTTTCCGGATTTCTTGTCGATGAAACTCCATTTCATGCCTGTTGGGAAACCTGCACCACCACGACCACGCAATCCAGAAGTTTTGACTTCTTCGACTACTTCGTCAGGGGTTAGTTTTTTCAGGGCTTTTTCGACAGAAGCATAGCCGCCTTCTTTGCGATAGACTTCGTAAGTTGTGATGCCCGGAACGTTAATCTTGTCTAATAATATTTTTTGTGACATATTATTTATCGTGTAACGTGATTTTATTTTCTTTACAATCTGCGATTAGCTGATCAATTTTGGCTTCGTTCAAATGCTCTTGATAAAAATCCCCTAATTGCATCATCGGTGCGTAACCGCAAGCGCCCAAACATTCAACGCCGCGTACTTCAAACATACCATCGGAAGTGGGTTCGCCTATTTTAACGCCTAATTTATGGCAGGTGTAATCCATTAGATTTTCTACGCCGTTCAAGCAACATGGTGATGTTTGGCAAAATTCGAACATATATTTACCGATTGGCCTTTGGTTGTACATCGTATAAAAACTTACCACTTCGTAAACTTCAATCGGTTTTATTTTTAGGATTTCTGCGACTTTGTCCTGCAATTCAATACTGAGCCAATTGTCATGTGCGTCCTGAACTTCATGCAAAACCGGCAATAAAGCGGATTTGATTTTATCTTCAGGATAATGGCTGACAAGTTCGTTGATGCGTGTCATCAAAGCTTCGGTGATGCTGATATCCTGTTTGTAATGCGTATGTTCCATTTTTAATTATTTTAAATTTTGAATTATAAATTTTGAATTGTTACGTTTCATTCAAAATTCAAAATTCATCATTTATAATTTTTTCATTATGCGTCTAATTCTCCGGCGATGACATTCAAACTTGACAAGATTACGATCGCATCGGATAGCATTGCCCCTTTGATCATTTCGGGATATGCTTGATAATAAATATAGCATGGACGGCGGAAGTGCAAACGATACGGTGTTCGGCTTCCGTCTGTCACTAAGTAAAACCCTAATTCGCCGTTACCGCCTTCCACCGCATGGTAGACTTCTGCAACCGGAACGGGAACCTCGCCCATAACAATTTTGAAATGATAAATCAATGATTCCATGCTCGTGTAAACATCTTCTTTCGGAGGCAAATAATAATCCGGAACATCGGCGTGATACGGACCTTCGGGCATTTTTGCCAACGCTTGTTTGATAATGCTAATGCTTTCCCAAACTTCGGCATTGCGCACACAGAAACGGTCATAAGTGTCGCCTGATTTTCCAACGGGTACTACGAAATCGAAATCTTCATACGAAGAATACGGTTGTGCAACGCGAACGTCATAATCAACACCGGCAGCACGGAGGTTTGGACCAGTAAAACCGTATTCCATGGCTCTTTCGGCGGTTATCGGACCTACATTTACGGTTCTGTCTATAAAGATTCTGTTTCTTTCGAATAAGTTTTCAAATTCCTTCCAAGCAATAGGAAATTCCTCTAGGAAAGTATGTAACAATTCAAATGCTTTTGGCGACCAGTCTCTTTCGAAACCACCGATT
Source organism: Flavobacterium sp. (assembly GCA_031425295.1). Taxonomy (GTDB): domain Bacteria; phylum Bacteroidota; class Bacteroidia; order Flavobacteriales; family Flavobacteriaceae; genus Flavobacterium. Next base: position 7,421 of record JANPJB010000128.1, read on the forward strand.
CTTCCCATATTGGTGGTGAGTCGAGCGCCACAAATTTCTTCATAAATCTCGTACACCTTTTCGCGAAATTGGAATACATACAAGAAACCGGTATAAGCGCCGGTATCAACACCAAGAATTGAATTGCAAATCAAATGGTCGGTGATTCTCGCAAGTTCCATCACGATGACACGCAGGTATTGGGCGCGTTTCGGCACTTCGATGTTTAATAATTTCTCTAAAGTCATCCACCAACCCATATTGTTGATTGGTGATGAGCAGTAGTTCATTCGGTCAGTTAAAGGCGTAATTTGGTAAAACGGTCGGTTTTCGGCAATTTTTTCAAAGGCGCGGTGAATGTAACCGATGGTAGGTTCCGCTTCGAGAATGCGCTCGCCATCCATCAGTAAAATATTTTGGAAAATACCGTGGGTAGCTGGGTGCGTCGGGCCTAAATTCAGAATCGAAAGTTCACTTCCGTCTTCGTTGAGTCTTTCCTTTATGATTTTAGCATAACGATGCTCCGGTGGTAATAATAGTTCTGACATTTATAGCTATAGAAATTATAAATTAATCGTTGTTCTTCCGAAGAATCGGTCATCTTTATCGGTTCTTCCGCTGTCTTCCATTGGGAATTCTTTTCGCATTGGAAATGAAATCATTTCATCCATATTTAAAATACGTTTGAGTTGCGGATGTCCTTTAAAATCGACTCCGAAGAAGTCATAAGACTCGCGTTCCATCCAATTGGCACACAGAAATATATTGGAAACGGTTTTGATTTCAGGTTTGTCACCATTGATGAAAGCCTTGATGCTGATGCGTTTGTTTTCGTACCAATTGTGCATCAAATATACAATGGCAAACTGTCTGTCGGTATTTTGATCATCCGGATAATGGATCGTGAAAAGTGATGTTAGGAAATGGAACCGCAACGCTTCATTGTTTTTGAGGAATAAAAGAACGGACGTGTTTTTTTCCGCATCCATTTCAAACGAAAAAATATCGCGTTCTTGTTGGAAATTGCGCACACTTTCCCCAAAAGCTTCGGTTAATTTGTTTTGAATGTCTGTGTTTTCTAAGGCCATCTTGCTATTTGATATTATACGAAGCCAGTAATTCTTGGTACTCTGGCGAACTTCTTCTTCTAACGGATTCTGATCTTACGAGTTCCTGCAATTTCATTACGCCGTCGACGATTTGCTCTGGTCTTGGAGGACAACCCGGAACATAAACATCCACAGGGATGACTTTATCGATGCCTTGCAACACAGAATATGTATCAAAAATACCACCTGAACAGGCACAGGCTCCAACGGAAATTACCCATCTCGGCTCCGACATTTGCTCGTATACTTGACGTAAGATTGGCGCCATTTTTTTTGAGATTGTTCCCATCACCATCAGCATATCGGCTTGTCTCGGCGAAAAACTAACGCGCTCCGAACCGAATCGTGCCAAGTCATAATGCGATGCCATCGTTGCCATGAATTCGATACCGCAGCACGAAGTTGCAAACGGTAATGGCCAAAGTGAATTGGCGCGCGCCATACCGACAACATCATTCAGTTTTGTTGCGAAGAATCCTTCGCCTACAATACCTTCCGGTGGCTCGACCATATTTATTTTTGAATCGCTCATTGTTTAAATTTTGAATGATGAATTTTGAATTTTGAATTGAAAATGGAGTTCATTTAAAATTTATAATTCAAAATTAAAAACAGTTTTTATTCCCACTCGAGTGCTTTCTTTTTGATGATATAGAAAAATCCGACCAAAAGCAGCATCATGAAAACCACCATTTTGATCATGCCTTCGATGCCTAAACTTTTAAAGTTGATGGCCCAAGGGTATAGGAAAATCACTTCGACATCAAATAATACAAATAAAATGGCAACTAAGAAATACTTTACAGAAAAAGGAATGCGCGCATTTCCAACAGATTCGATACCGCATTCGAAGTTTTCATCTTTTACTTTCGAGGATCGTTTCGGTCCTAATTTCCCTGATATGATGATGGTTCCTACAACAAATCCAACAGCTAAAAGCATTTGCATCAGTATCGGGAAATAGTCTAATTGATTGGATTGCATATCGTTCGAATTACTTTAAAATTTTCATCCACAAAGATAACTTTCAATAATTAAATAGCAATGAAAAATTACAAAATCCTAGTAAAATCAATACTGCAAACCGCAATTTTTATTCATTATAAATAAGAAAACAAAAATCAATGTTTACGGCTTCTGCTGCAAATACGATACATCGTAAAATAAAAAACGTTCCGAAATTAATCGGAACGTTTACACATTCTAGGTAACAAAAATAATGCTATATTTTAGTCTTCAAGCGCTACTACTTGAGCAGCAACTTTACCTTTTCTTCCTTCTTCTTCTTCGTAACTTACTCGGTCACCTTCGCGAAGTTCTTCCGCTTTGATTCCTGATGCATGAACGAAAATGTCTTTTCCTGTTTCTTCGTCTGTAATGAATCCGTAACCTTTTGATTCATTGAAAAATTTAACTGTACCTGTACGCATTGTAATTGTAATAAAATTTATAATGCTGCAAATGTAAGTCATAATATAATACAAAAGTTAGCATAGTGTTAATTTTTGTGAAAAATTATTGATTCTCAACGTTTTCTAGAACTATTTTAAAAAAAAATTATTTTAAATCCAATTTAATATGCAATTCGTTTAATTGTGCCTCGTCAATCACCGACGGCGCATCAATCATTACGTCTCTCCCAGAATTATTTTTAGGGAAAGCGATAAAATCACGGATGGTTTCCTGACCGCCTAAAATTGCTACCAGTCGATCCAATCCGAAAGCCAATCCACCGTGGGGCGGTGCTCCAAACTGAAACGCATCCATCAAAAACCCGAATTGGTTTCTGGCTTCATCTTCGGTGAATCCCAAATATTTGAACATCAATTCTTGCGTGGCTTTATCGTGAATACGAATCGAACCTCCGCCAATTTCATTGCCATTCAATACCATATCATAAGCATTCGCACGTACTTTTCCAGGATCGGTTGCGAGCAAATGCATGTCTTCTGGTTTCGGAGATGTAAACGGATGGTGCATTGCGTGCCATCTTTCACTCTGCTCATCTTTTTCTAATAACGGGAAATCGACCACCCAAAGCGGTGCGAATTGAGCAGGATTTCTCAAGCCTAATCTTGTCGCCAATTCCATTCGTAAAGCGGAAAGTTGCGTTCTTGTTTTATCTGCGGTTCCTGACAATACAAAAATCATATCACCAACTTTGGCTCCGGTTACTTTTGCCCAGTTTGCCAAATCGTCCTGATCGTAGAATTTATCTACAGAGGATTTATAAGTTCCATCTTCATTGCATTTCACGTAGATCATTCCTGAAGCTCCGACTTGTGGGCGTTTTACCCAATCAATTAATGCGTCGATTTCTTTTCTGGTAAACTCTCCGGCGCCCGGCACGGCAATACCTACCACTAGTTCCGCCGAATTGAACACACCGAAATCTTTGTGTTGCGCAAATTCATTGAGTTCGCCAAATTCCATCCCAAAACGAATATCTGGTTTGTCATTGCCATAGGTTTTCATCGCGTGCTCGTAGGTCATTCTTGGGAATGTATCGACTTCAACACCTTTCAGTGCTTTGAGCAAATGTCTTGTCAAGCCTTCAAAAACATGCAATATATCTTCTTGCTCCACAAACGCCATTTCACAATCGATTTGTGTGAATTCAGGCTGCCTGTCGGCACGCAAATCTTCATCGCGGAAACATTTCACAATCTGGAAATATTTGTCCATACCGCCCACCATCAAAAGTTGTTTGAACGTTTGTGGCGATTGTGGCAACGCGTAAAACTGTCCTTCATTCATTCTACTGGGCACGACAAAATCACGGGCGCCTTCCGGAGTCGACTTAATCAAGTAAGGCGTTTCAACTTCACAAAAACCGAGATCTGAAAGATATTTCCGAACTTCCATCGCTACTTTATGACGAAAAAGCAAACTATTTTTCACCGGATTTCTGCGAATATCGAGGTAACGGTATTTCATGCGAATGTCTTCACCGCCGTCGGTTTCGTCTTCTATTGTAAATGGAGGTGTCAGCGCAGCGTTCAATATGTTGAGCTCTGTTACCAAAATCTCAATATCGCCCGTAGCCATGTTCTTGTTTTTGGCTTCACGCTCAATAACATTGCCTTTTACTTGAATTACAAACTCGCGCCCCAAAGTTTTTGCCAGTTCAAAAACCGATTTTTCTGTTCTGCTTTCGTCAAAAACCAACTGCGTAATGCCGTAGCGATCGCGCAAGTCTACCCAATTCATAAAACCTTTATCCCGAGATTTTTGTACCCAACCCGCAAGCGTTACTTCGGTATTGATGTATGCTGCGTTCAGTTCGCCACAGTGATGACTTCTATACATGGTTGAAATTTTAGATCGCAAATTTAATCATAATTGTCAATTTGATGGGTAAAATCAACTTTATAATTTTTATCGTGGCGTTCCCTAAAGGTCGGGCTATCCACTAAATCTTTTTCCTGCTAAAGGAGCAGAAAAAAGGATATCGTTGCTATCCCTAACGCAGCATCCTGCATCGTTCGCGTTAAGGATAGTAGCGTTAGCCCACAGCGCAGCGAGGACTTATCCCATTTAATTATATTTTTCAGCGGTATTCGATCAATTCGCTACGCTCGGGTGGAGCGAATAGCCTGCCCGCGTTGCAATTTTTTTGATTTCTCACCATTCTCGTCAATAACGCGGGAACGCCCAAATATTAAGGCTTCGGAAGTTTTTTTTAAATTTCCAATGTTAAGTTTTTGCTCAATGTTACCAAATTGTTAAGCGAAAGTTTTTTAAATGTAAATTAATTTATACATTTGTTATGTTATTATAAACAACTTAAAACCTACACGTTATGAAAAAGTATATGATCATTGGAGCTGTGTTGATTTCAGGAATGATTTTCGCACAAAAAGAACCTAAATTAGAAGTGGTTGGAAACTTGGTAAAAGCTACTTATTACTATGATAATGGGCAAATCCAACAAGAAGGTTTTTTCAAAGACGGGAAGCTTGAAGGAAAATGGGTTGCTTTTGATGCCAATGGAAACCAAAAATCGGTCGGCGAATATACTAACGGAGAAAAAACCGGAAAATGGATTTTCTCGAATGGTACTAAGACCAGCAAAGTAGATTACACGGATAATCAGATCGCTCTAGTCAGCAATAATTAGAAAGTAAAAATTCAATATAAAGACCCACCTGAAAAGGCGGGTTTTTTTTTGGCCGATTGACAACGCAGTGTTGTAATGTTGTATTATTTCCGTAGGAATTGTGTAACATTTTGCAGCAAGAATCAGGGAAATTTGTCGAAATGTAAAAACCATTTTATGAAAAAAATTATTATGTTTCTATTCCTTGCCAGTACCACAGTTACTTTGGCTCAGGACATCAAAAATAATGAAGCGCCTGTCTTCATTGTACACATGGCCGATGCCAGACTCATGGACCGCGAAGAAGGAAGGCTCGCAGCCGGATTAGCGTCGACAAAGGCAATAAGAGATTACGGAAGCCTTATGGTAAAAGACCAAGAAACACTGCTTACAAAATTGAAACAACTCGCGGCTTCTAAAAACATTACGCTTCCGAATGCGATCAGTGAGAAAAAAAGTGCACAGTTGGCAAAACTAGCCGCTTTGCGAGGCAAGGCTTTCGACCGCAAGTTTTTAAAAATGATTAAGGCAGACCACAAACGCGATGTCAAGAAATTTAAAAAAGCAACCAAATTCAGTGACGAAGCTACCAAAAAATTCGCTGAAGAAAATCTTCCGATGATTCAGCAGCATCTTGACGGCGTTAAGGCGTTGTAAAACTGAAATTGAATAAAATAAAAAACCCGTCTTGATTGAGACGGGTTTTTTTGTGGGTTAAAGCTGAGCATTACACGAATTGCATTCAAGTTAATTTATGAAATTCGTATTTACTTTTTTATGCATTTTCAAGAGCGATTCTTCTCAATCTTCGGTCACGCAAGGCGTACTTCGTGCGTTTTACCAAGTAGAACATCACCGGAACCATGACCAAAGTCAGCACAGTCGCATAAGTCAATCCGAAAATAATTGTCCACGCTAATGGACCCCAGAAAATGACATTATCGCCACCAATGAAAACGTGCGGATTCAAATCAGTGATTAGCGAGAAGAAGTCGAAATTCAAACCAATCGCTAATGGAATCAATCCTAAAACCGCCGTCAAAGCGGTCAATAATACCGGACGCAAACGCGATTTTCCAGATTCAATAATCACTTCTTTGATTTCTTCAAGCGTCAAGTCATCATGCGATTGAACGTCTTTGGTGTGTACTTTTTCATCGAGCAGCAGCACAAAGAAATCCATTAATACAATTCCGTTCTTAACAACGATTCCCGCAAGCGAAATGATTCCCATCATGGTCATCAGGATTACGAAATCCATATTGGCAATCACATAACCGTAGAAAACACCACTAAAACTCAGCACCACGGTAAATAAAATAACAATGGTTTTCGATACCGAATTAAACTGCAGTACGATGATAATCATAATTCCCGCCAAGGCTAAGAATAGCGCGTAGAGAAGGAAACTCTGGTTTTTACCTTGTTCTTCTTGCACGCCAGAAAACGAATACGATACATCTCTCGGCATTTTATATCCATTGAGATCCGCTTCGATTTGTTTCGTGATCTCATCGCCATTAAAACCGGTCAGTACATTCGAATAAATCGTCATGATACGTTTCTGGTTTTTCCTTTTAATCATATTATAGGTCTCGGTTTTCTCTGTTGTTGAAACACCCGAAATCGGAACCTGAACGATCTGCCCGTTATTTTGGTTGCGGAATGTCAGCGATTGGTTAAACAATACACTTTCGTTCTTGCGCTGGTCGTCCTGCATCCGCATCACGATATTGTAATCGTCGTCGCCTTCCTTAAACGTTGAAATTTCCTGTCCATAAACCGAACGGCGTAGGTTAAACCCGAGTTGCCCTGTCGAAACACCAAGACTTCCGGCATTAACACGGTCGACTTTAACCTCAAGTTCCGGACTTTCTTTATTGACATCTACCTGCAAACGCTCGATACCTGGAATGTTTTTAGCATTGACGAACGCGATCATTTTGTCAGCTTCTACGAGCATTTGGTCATAATCAAGACCAGTCAACTGAATACTGATCGGATAACCCGCAGGCGGTCCGTCGGCATTTTTCTCAACGATTACAGAAGCGCCCGGAATACCTTTGACTTTAGAACGGATTTCTTCGAGGATGTCTGAGGTATTGATGCCACGTCTGAATTTGAATTCAGAAAAATTGACCGTCACTTTTCCTTTAAAAGGGGTTTCTGATGACGAACCAGCATCGACGTTTGGGTTTCCTGCTCCAATTCCGACTTGCGATACGATACTCTCGGCGAGATAATTTTCTTTGGTTTTCGGATCAACATATTTTTTCATGATGTCGATGACTTGTTGCTCGACAAAAAGCGTCGCCTTATTGGTTTTGCTGATGTCTGTCCCTTGAGGGTATTCGATGTAAGTGATTACCTGATTCGGAATATTGTCCGGGAAGAACAATACTTTCCTTGGGAAAACACCCAGCAGCACGAACGATAAAAACAACATTCCGATGATTCCCAATAACGCAAACCACGCGGCTCTTCCGGTTAGGATTTTAGCAAGGAATCGTTTGTAGCGGTCTTCCATTCTTGGGAAGAAACTGTGTTGGAAATCTTGTGTCCATTGGTACAGCTTCAGTTTATACAACCACATCAATACGAACGAAATGATTGCCAAATGCCCGATTGCACGTGCCAATTTCGAATCGTATACATTCCCCAAAATCACAAAAATCACGGCGACTATCGAAAACAGTATCGAGTAGAATTTCGCAGATTTTTTAGTCACATTTTTATCTTCAATATCCATCGAACCACCGGTCATCGCGGCATTAATCACCATAGCTACGAATAACGAACCGGTCAAGGTTACAGTCAATGTGATCGGGAAATATTTCATGAATTTACCCATCGTACCCGGCCATAACAAAAACGGAAGGAATGCCATCAAGGTTGTTGCGGTCGATGAAATGACCGGCCAGGCGATTTCACCAATTCCAATTTTCGACGCGGTATAACGGTCCATGCCTTTTTTCATATTCGCAAAGACGTTATCGACGACCACAATACCATCATCCACAAGCATTCCGAGTCCCATAACCAATCCGAAAAGCACCATCGTATTTAGCGTCAGTCCGAAAGCAGATAAAATGCTGAACGCAATCATCATCGACAACGGAATCGCGGCACCAACGAAAAGTGAGTTTCGCAATCCCATTGTAAACATCAATACAATCATTACTAGGATAATTCCGAAAATAATGTGATTTGATAATTCGTCAACCTGGTGTTCGACACGCGAAGATTGGTCGTTCGTAAGTTTCATTTTCAAATCCGCTGGCAGATACGTTTCTTTGGCTTTTTCAATTTTTTCCTTCACCTGATCGATTGCCGAAATCATGTTCTGGCTCGCCCGTTTCTTGACGGTCAGCATCACGACTTCTTTTCCGCTTTCACGGGCATAAGTCGTTTTTTCTTTTTCTTTAAAGCTCACTACGGCAATGTCCTTAAGATAAACCGTGCCACCGTAAGATTTCACGATGACGTTTTCAAGTTCCTTTGGATCTTTGATTTCACCGATAATTCGAATGTTGTTTCTCGAACCTTGCGAGATCAAGTTTCCACCCGAAAGCGTCATGTTCTCATATTTTACTGCATTTTGAATATCATCGAAAGTGACTTGGGCAGCGGTCATTTTGAAGATATCGACCGCAATTTCAACTTCCTTATCGTCAACACCTAGGATGTCGACTTTCTTCACCTCAGGAATTTCCTCGATATCGTCCTGCAGCAATTTACCGTAGTCTTTGAGTTGCTGCGTGGTGTAATTCCCTTGCAGATTGATGTTCAAAATCGGCACTTCTTCGGAAATGTTGAGTTCGAAGACGCTCGGTTCGACTTTCCCGCCATTGTCTAGGTTCGGCCAATCGGTGTCAGCTTTCACCAAATCAACTTTATCCTTGGTTTTTTCTTTGGCTTGCTCGATCGTTACCTTATCGGAAAATTCGACGATGATCATGCCGTAATCCTGAAAAGAACTCGATGTAATTTTATCGACACCGCTGATATTCTTGATTTCTTTTTCTAGCGGTTTGATAATCAGTTTCTCGACATCTTCGGCTGAATTTCCAGGAAAGACAGATGAGATGTAGATTTTATTTTCGATAATTTCCGGGAAATCCTCACGAGGCATCGTAACATAGGCGATCAGCCCAGTAACGACAATCAATAAGGTGAATATGTAGACTGTGACGCGGTTGTCTACAGCCCAGCTCGAGATGCCGAATTCGTGTTTTTTGTGACTCATATATTTGGTTGTTAGTTGTTGGTTAATGATTGATGGTAGCAGTCGAATTCATCAACTAACAACCATCCACCATCAACGATTTAGAAATTCAGTTTCATTCCTTCAGAAATGGTATTGGCACCTTCGGTAACGATGAGGTCTTCGTCTGAAAGTCCGCTCAGGATTTCAGTTACATTACCTGCTGACTGTCCGGTTTTCACTAAAGCTTTTTTAGCAACACCTTTCTTGCCGGTTACCTGATCAGCAACGTACACAAATTGGTTGTTCTGACCATCTTCTTGAATTACATTTGTCGGAACGACCACGGCATTTTTACTCGTATAATCGATGATTTTTAGTTTGGCAACCTGATTTGGGCGCAAGAGGTTGTCGGTATTCGGAACCGAAACTTCAATCGCGAAAGTCCTGTTGTTTGGATTAATGCTATTGGCTATCTGGCGTACCTTTCCGGTGTAGGTTTTTCCTAGTGCGGAAAGTTCAACGGTAACAGGCGTGCCGACTTTCAATTTTCCGATGTATGATTCCGGAACTGCGGTTGAAATATACATGTTACTCAGGTTTACAATACGCATCAAACCTGTTGGACCCGCTGCAACCACTTCACCACGTTCAACAAACACCTCGTCAATAACGCCGGTGAACGGTGCTCTAATCACGGTTTTAGACAACTGTGCTCTTGCTTGTGCTACGCCTTTTTGCGCGCTGATCATTTGCGTTTGGGCGTTGAGGAATTGAATTTCAGAACCGATCTTTTGATCCCACAGGTTTTTTTGTCTTTCAAAAGTGGTTTTGGCTAAGTTGTATTGGTTTTCAAGGCTTGCCAATTGTTGGCTTCCACCACCGTCATCAACGCGTCCGAGAATTTGTCCTTTGGCAACACGTTGTCCGGCAACGGCATTTAGCGTGACCAATGTTCCAGGGATTTCGGGTTGTATCAGGATGTTTTCTTTGGTGTCAACATTGCCTTGGATTTCGAGGTAATGACTGAAAACCGTGTCTTTTACCGTTTCAACAGTCACTAAAGCTTCTGCTTTTAAGGTATCCAAAGATTTTATGGCTTCGTCGATTTGCCCGATTTGAGCTTGCAGTTCCGCTCTTTTTGCTTGGATTTTAGCTAGGTCTTTCGACGCGATGATGCTGTCGATGCTGGCGGTTTCTTTCTGCGAACATGCCGCAAGTACTATTGAAAATACGGAGAGTAATAAGATTTTTTTCATAGGATTGTTGTTAGTTCATTTTGTTTGAATTGATGAGTTTTTCTAAAGCCGCTCTCTTGTTGATGATATTAACCATCGATTGCAAGTAATTTTGCTGCGTTGTATACAATTGTCTTTGGGCTTCGCTGAAATCGAAACTGGAAGACAGGCCTTCGGTGAATTTGATTTG
>JANPJB010000129.1:0-1661 GCA_031425295.1 Flavobacterium sp.
CCTCAGCGAGCATTGTTCCCGATGAGAAGACCTATAATGCGCTTGCGTACGAAGAGTTTATGAAACGTGAAGAACGCAACCGTATCGTTTGCCTCGTAAAAAGCGCTTCGTTTTAAACAATCGAGTGGGGGGCAAGACTACCCCAGACTCTTGCCAGCTGATTTAGCCTGTCCCTAATTCAACTAAACGCACTTTTTAAGTATTCAGTAATCGCCTTGATAACGGCCTTTTCTAGTTTTGTTTGATAGGTATTCTTGTAATAAAGAAGATATAGCGCCACTTTTAATTTTTTTTCCGGGAACAGAATTCTAAGGTCTTTATCTTTTTCAATGAGATGTGTTGGTAAAACTGCGCGCCCCAAACCAAGTTTAACCCCATCAATAAGACCATACACATCAGCAAAATATCGTTTTCTGGTTTTTTTATCTAACTTTGGATTTATTTTAAAATAGGAACTAGTGGTTACATCTTTCGAGTCATGATCTAAGTAGTGTCCATTAAATTTATACTTAATTGATTCCACAAGCACATTATTTTCATAACCAAGAAAATCGGCTTGGACGGAATTGTTTTGTGGGAGCGTATTACTGAGAACAAAATCAACTTTTGAGGACTTCATCAAGTCGATGAGTTCGTCGATTTCAACAGAAAAAATGGCAATAGATACTCGCGAGTTGTCCCGCAAGAGTTTTGCAAGTGCTGGCATTACACATGATCTATTGACAGAGGAAAAACCACCTATACGTATTGTGCCCACGAGATCATTCGACCTATCATCGCAGATAGATTCAAGGACTTCCTCTTGTAGTTTGTAAACCTGTTCGCAATACCTCAACAGTTTTTCGCCCGCGTCTGTAAGCTGGATGTTCCCTTTCTCTCGGATAAACAAAGTTGTTTCCAGTTCTTTTTCTAGATTTAGTATCCTGTGCGAAAAGGCGGATTGTGTAATAGCTAAATTACCAGCCGCCTTGGTAAAGTTTTTGTCCTGCGACAACTGATAAAAGGCTTTTAAATAGAGCGATGATATTTCCATAACTATTAATTATTTCGATTAATATATTAAATCAATCAATTTTACAAAATGTCGCTGCGGTCGTATCGTTTGCCTTGTGACAGCAATCAAACAAAGGAGAAAATGATGAAAACAATAATAAAATTAATAGGTTTACTGGCAACAATCAGTGCTTTAGCTGGTGTAGCCCATGCAAGACCGAGTGGTACGAAACCCGATGTCGATCCAGCTTACTTAGTCTGCACCATCACTCTTCCTGATGGAAATGTTATTCAAGGAAATGGAAAAAACGACCTTTGTCTTTTCTATGAAGGCGTTGAGGGCGTGGAGATCTTTTATCACATGACTAGTTACCCTTGGTCGATGGTAAGTCTAAATACCGAGGAATTCCTGTGCGAACTTGAAACCGGAAATTTAATGCAGATTTTAAAGAATATCTATCGAGTTGATGAATACATAGTGAAAGTATTTGGATATGTCTATGCAACTTATGGAATCAACACTAGCCCAGGAATTTCTGATCAACTCTTAGTGAAAAACACCACGGTCGCGCAATTTGAACCAATGACGATTCGTTTTGACAGTAACTTTGGTGAACCCACAGATATCGTGGTTCATTTACAAGGCGGCAGAGCACCTTCGCACTATA
>JANPJB010000130.1:0-78413 GCA_031425295.1 Flavobacterium sp.
TGTAACGCAAGGTGACAACGTGAAAACACTTCGTGTGATCAAAAGATAAGTAGATTGTCTTTAATAATAGAAAACCGCTCCAGAAATGGAGCGGTTTTTTTATGTTTAAAATTTCATATTTGGGAATTGATTAGAAGGAAAGTAATTAATAAAAGGCATGTATATTAAAAAAATGGTTTTAAAATCTCCAAGACCAATCAAAGATCTTAAATCGTTTATCTAGTTTTATACAATTAAGACTATTCAACTTTTCTATTCCAAATGCTACACATTTCCAAATAAAAAAGTCCGATTAATAATAATCGGACTTAATATTTTTTTGAGCGATAAAGATTTAAACTACTCGTCTGTTTTTTCTAATGCTGTAAAAGGCATATAACAATGCAGCAATTCCCAACCAAATTAGTTTACCATTAATTGGAGCAGGAGGCAAATCATCTCCTTCTAATCCACTAGGACCACCTCCATCCTCATCTCCAGGTTGAGCGAATGCAACAAAATCAACCAATAAAAAAAAGCTGATTAGGTATAAGTTAAATAATCTGTTTTTCATTTCTCATAAAGATTAAGTTGCAAATATAAGAATCATTATTGGAATAACGAATCTGATTTTTAAAATATTGATTGTAAACCATCTTTTAAAGATTTGACAACAACTATTGATTGGTATGTCTTATTCAAATTCAGATGTAAAATATAACTTCACATTAGGATACTTACTCACAGTCATTTGAATCGTAAAATCTGAATCCGCCAAAAAAACCAACTGATTGTATTTGTCTTTTGCCAAGAATTTCTGCTTGATTCTTTTAAACTCTTTAAACTCTTCACTTTTAGCGTCATCAGGTTTTACCCAACAAGCTTTATGCACAGGGAAATTTTCATAAGTGCATTTTGCACCGTATTCATGCTCCAATCGATATTGGATTACTTCGTATTGCAACGCACCAACGGTACCAATAATTTTTCTGTTGTTCATTTCCAAGGTGAATAATTGCGCCACACCTTCATCCATAAGTTGATCAATTCCCTTATCGAGTTGTTTCGCTTTCAATGGATCTGCATTATTGATATACCTGAAATGCTCTGGAGAGAAACTCGGGATTCCCTTAAAATTCATCGCCTCACCCTCGGTTAAGGTATCACCGATTTTAAAGTTGCCGGTATCATGCAATCCTACAATATCGCCCGAATACGAAATATCGACGATTTCTTTTTTCTCCGCAAAAAATGCGTTGGGACTCGAGAATTTAAAGTTCTTTTTCTGACGCACATGAAAATAGGGCTTGTTGCGCTCAAACGTACCCGACACTATTTTTATAAACGCAAGACGATCCCTATGTTTTGGATCCATATTGGCATGGATTTTAAAAACAAAACCCGTCATTTTTTCTTCCGTGGGATTCACCAATCTTGTTTCCGATTCTTTAGGTCGTGGCGATGGTGCAATTTCTATAAAGCAATCCAGCAATTCGCGCACACCAAAATTGTTCAATGCTGAACCAAAAAAAACAGGTTGTAATTTTCCATCCAAATACAATTGATTATCGAATTTCGGATATACTTCATCGATGAGTTCCAATTCCTCTCGAAGTCTTTCCGCTGGTTTTTGTCCGATAATCTTTTCCAACTCTGGATTTTTTACGTCAGAAAACGCGATGGTTTCTTCTATATTTTTTCTGCTGTCGCCACTAAATAAGTTGATGTTTTGCTCCCAAAGATTGTAAATCCCCTGAAAATCATAACCCATTCCGATCGGAAAACTCAAAGGTGTAACAGTCAATCCGAGTTTTTGCTCGACTTCATCCATCAAATCGAAAGCATCTTTCCCTTCACGATCCAATTTATTGATAAACACTATAATCGGAATATTCCGCAATCGGCATACCGCAACCAATTTCTCGGTTTGCTCTTCGACACCTTTTGCGACATCAATCACAACGATCACGCTATCGACAGCCGTCAAGGTACGAAAAGTATCTTCCGCAAAATCCTTGTGTCCGGGCGTATCTAGGATATTTATTTTTTTATCCTTGTAGTTGAATGCCAGAACAGAAGTCGATACCGAAATTCCCCTCTGCCGCTCAATTTCCATAAAATCGGACGTTGCGCCCTTCTTAATCTTGTTGTTTTTTACGGCACCAGCTTCTTGAATGGCACCCCCGAACAGCAGTAATTTCTCGGTTAAAGTGGTCTTTCCGGCATCGGGATGCGAGATGATTCCGAAGGTTCGTCGTCGTTGTATTTCTTTTAGAAAACTCATAATATTTGTAAAATGGATTGCAAAAGTAGTATTTATTCAACAATAAAATTCATTATGAACTTAAAGTGCATATTTACACGCGTTTCTTATTGAAAAAACAGTAAAAAACCCGTTAATAATTTTTTGTTAATAGTATTGCGTATACTTGTTTAATGTAATTGAATTGTTATTTTTGTTGATTCAAATTCAAAAAGGATTGAATTGTAGAAGCCTCTAATTTTAACTTAAATTATAAACGGAAAATTTTTTAAATAATGAAAATGAAACAGTTGTTTTTTGGACTATTACTTTCTTTAAATTTAATAGGATACGCACAGAATAGTAAAAAAGAAGTTTTATTTACCATTGATGACAAGCCTTACTACACCGATGAATTTTCCCGAGTATACAATAAGAATCTCGACCTTGTAAAAGACGAATCTCAAAAAGACCTAGCCCAATATCTTGAACTTTTTATTGGCTACAAACTCAAAATCAATAAAGCCAATAAATTGGGTCTCCAGAATGGCGACGCGTACAAAGCAGAACTCAGTTCCTACAGAACACAACTTTCAAAAAATTATTTAAGCGATTCAAAAGTGACCAAGGAATTGGTTGAAGAAGGATACCAGCGTTCTCTCAAAGAAATCAAAGCTTCGCACATCCTGCTTTTGGTTGACGAGAATGCAGCTCCGACCGATACTTTGAAAGCCTACAATAAAATCGTCGACCTTCGCAACCGCGCATTAAAAGGCGAGGATTTTGGAAAACTGGCGGCGGAATTTTCAGAAGATCCATCGGCAAAAGACAATAAAGGTGATTTGGGATTCTTTAGTTCGTTCAGAATGGTTTACGCGTTTGAATCTGCTGCTTTTAAAACACCGGTCGGTAAAATTTCAAATCCTGTTCGTACGCGTTTTGGATACCACATTATTAAAGTTGATGATAGTCGAGACAACCGTGGCGAAGTTACCGTTGCGCACATCATGCTATTGAATCCGAAAGACGATAATGCCGCAGAAAAAGCGAAAATTAAAAAGAATATCGATGATATTTACCAAAAACTACAGCAAGGTGAAAGCTTTGAAAGTTTAGCCAAACAATTTTCTGAAGACAAATCTTCTTCTTCTAAAGGCGGCGTTTTATCCCGTTTTGGTTCAGGGCAGTTGAGTTCAGAAGAGTTTGAGAATACTGCATTTTCATTGACAAAAGAAAAGCCGTTGTCTGAACCTTTCCAAACCAAATTCGGTTGGCATATTGTGAAATTGATTGAAAAGCATTCCGTACGAACCTTTGATGAAATGAAAGTTGAACTCGAAAATAAAGTTTCGAAAGACGACCGTTCGCGATTGATTACCAATTCCCTCAACGATAAACTCAGAAAGAAATATGTCGTTAAAAGAGACGATAAATTATACGCAGCCCTTGCAAAAACGGTTACTAATGATTACTACGACAACAAATGGGAAGTGCCAGCGGATACCAAAGCATACGACAAAAAATTGTTTTCAGTTAATGAAAAAACCATAACCGGAACTACTTTCTTGATTTATTTGAAAACCCAGCAAAAGGCAGGTATTACTTTAAAGCCAATCAGCAAATTGGTGGATAGTTTCTACCAGAAATTTTTAGATGAACAATTGACAGCTTATTACACGGATCATTTAGAAACAGAATTTCCTGAGTTTTCTAATGTCATGGATGAATACCGTGATGGATTGCTACTTTTCGACCTCATGGAAAAAGAAATCTGGGACCGTTCGAAAACCGATACACTAGGTTTGAAAAATTTCTATGAAAGCAACAAAGCGGCGTATCAATGGAAAAACAGACTCGATGTGATCATTGCGTCGTCTACAAGCATGGACGTTATCAAGAAAGCCCAAAAATTACTCAAACAAAAAGTGGCTCCTGAAAAAATCAAAGAGCAACTGAATACCAAAGATAAAGTCGTTTTAATGACCAATGTCGGCGTTTTCGAAGACGGTAATGACGCTTTGCCAAAAAACCTCAAACATGAAGTCGGCGTTTCAGAAATTTTGAAAGATGGCGATTATTATTTTGTGACTATGGTCAATAAGATACTTCCAGCCGGACCTAAAACCCTCGAAGAAAGCAAAGGGAAAGTCATTAATGACTACCAACAATATCTCGAGCAAAATTGGGTAAGCGAATTAAGAAAGGAATTTACGATCAAGACGTATCCGGATGTTTTTGACCGTGTGAAAAAAGAGCTTCATAAATAATGCTGAAGTTCGTTGTTGCAGTTGGATTAATAATATGCTTTACGGCATGTAATTTTTTTAAGTCCAACACCAAAACGAAAGCCATTGCCAGAGTCAATTCGGACTATCTTTATAAAGAAGATATTGCCAATTTGGTTCCGCCCGGCGTGAGCAAGGAAGACAGTACTGTCATTGTAAGGAATTTCATTGATCGGTGGGCAGCGCAGAAATTGTTGATTAATGTTGCCGAAGTGAATTTGAATGCACAGAAAAAAGCGGAATTTGACACTTTGATTCAGCAGTACAAAATCGACTTATACACCAAAGCTTATCTCGAAGAAGTGGTCAAAAGAACTACCGACACTGTAGTTCCCTTAACCGAATTAAAAGATTATTATAAAGAAAACAAAGAGAATTTTAAAACGAATGGTGTACTGGTTCGTTTGAGATACATCAACATAAAGAAGGACAATCCAAAATATGAAGTCATTAAAAGCAAATTTTTTGATTTCAGAAAGTCAGATAAAAAGTTTTGGGAGACCTACACCTTGCAATTGAATAGTTTTGCATTGAATGATTCGATCTGGGTTGAGCTTAGTCAAGTGTATGCAAAACTGCCTTTCATTAATCCGGATAACAGAGATGAATTTATCGCTCCGGGTAAAACCATCCAAAAGACTGAAGCCGGAAATAGTTATTTGGTTAAGATCAGTAATGTCATCGATAAGAATCAAATTGCGCCATTTGAATACTTGAAACCCACGTTGCGGGAAGTTATATTAAATAAAAGGAAATTAGAATTAATAAAGCGTTTTGAAAAGGAAATTAACGATGATGCCATTAAAGATAAGAAGTATGAAGTGTATAAATAAAAGTATGGTATTTTCCATTTGCTTTTTGATGATGGCAACCCATTTTGTTTTTGCACAAGAAATCATTCAGGATACCGTAAAAACCAAGAAACCCGTCGTCGTTGAAGGCAAGCGGCAGAAGATTGACGGCGTCATTGCTACGGTCGGGGATTACAATATCTTGGATTCTGATATTGACAAAACTTTCCTAGAACTTTCGAGCCAAGGCACCTCCGTGAAAGATATCACACGTTGTCAGATGCTAGGCAAGCTACTGGAAGATAAATTGTATGCACACCAGGCGATCCAGGACAGTATCATCGTAACCGAAGATGAAGTCAAAACCAAAATGGATGAGCAGTTGAATTATATGGTCGAGCAATTAGGTTCGATGGATAAGGTGGTTAAATACTTCAAAAAAGTTAGCGAAGCAGATTTTAAAACCGAGCTTTCCGAAATCATCAGAATGAACAAACTCGCAAGTTCGATGCAGAAAAAAATCATCGATGGCACTGAAATTACGCCTGAAGAAGTACGCAATTTTTTCAAAAGAATTCCTGCGAATGAGCTACCGATTTTTGGCGCCGAAATGGAAGTGTCACAGATTGTAGTCGTACCAAAAGTTTCGCCCGAAGAAAAGAAAAAGGTAATCGATAAGCTTAAAGAATTCAAAAAGGAAGTACAGGAAGGATCGAGTTTTTCCACGAAAGCCGTATTGTATTCGCAAGACCCGGGCTCTAGCGCAAATGGAGGTTATTATAAAATGAACAAAAAAACGCCGTTCGTAAAAGAGTTCAAAGATATTGCTTTCAGTTTGTCTGAAGGTGAAATTTCGGAGCCCTTTGAAACCGATTTTGGATGGCATATCATCTATATTGAGAAAATCAGAGGACAAGATCTTGATTTGCGCCACATCTTGTTGGTTCCTAAAACCGATGAGCAATCGCTGACTGATGCCAAAGAGCGCATCACCCAAATTAAAAAGAGAATTGAAGACAAGTCGATTTCGTTTGCCGATGCTGCAAGAGCCGAATCAGATGAGAAAGAAACCAAAGCCAATGGTGGTGTTTTGATCAATCCAAAGACACAGGACACGCACTTCGAATTGACGAAATTGGATCCTGCTTTAAATGCACAAGTATCGAATCTGAAAGAAGGCGAAGTTTCAATTCCCCAAATCGATATCGATCAGTCTGGAAAGAAAAAATACAAATTGCTGATGGTGACCAACCGTATCGAAGAACACCCTGCAGATTACGCAAAAGATTACATCAAAATTAAAGATCTTGCATTAAAAGAAAAACAAATCAAGGCAATTGCTAAATGGTCTGAAGAGAAAATCAAAGAAACCTACGTAAAAATCAACGGGGAATATCGCAATTGTGAATTCACCAACAATTGGCTTAAAAAATAAATTAGAGGTGCGATTCGATATTAGTCTCTTGCTCGTAATTACGTTTCAATATTAATCCCTATTCGCACTGCTAAAAGAACAATACAATTAAATATGTCAGACGTAACAGCAATAAAAAACCTCGTTCAGAAAAGGATTGAATTAAAAAGTGAAATTTCCAAAATAATCGTCGGACAAGACGATGTAGTGGATCAGATTCTTTTGAGCATTTTCTCCGGCGGGCACGCGCTATTGGTTGGTGTTCCCGGTTTAGCCAAAACATTAATGGTCAACACAATCGCGCAGGCGTTGGGACTGGATTTCAAGCGCATTCAGTTTACGCCCGATTTGATGCCTTCGGATATATTGGGTAGTGAAATATTAGATGAAAACCGCCAATTTAAGTTCATCAAAGGGCCCATATTTTCAAATATCATTCTAGCCGATGAGATCAATAGAACGCCGCCAAAAACCCAAGCCGCTTTACTCGAAGCGATGCAGGAACGCGCCGTAACGATCGCCGGACACAATTATAAATTAGATTTGCCATATTTCGTTCTGGCGACCCAAAATCCAATTGAGCAAGAAGGAACCTATCCTTTGCCTGAAGCGCAATTAGACCGTTTTATGTTTTCTATTAAATTGGATTATCCTTCCTTTGAAGAAGAAGTACAGGTTGTGAAAAGCACGACTTCAGACAATCAGGCAACGATTAACCCATTATTCACAGCTCAGGAAATTATCGATTTTCAGCATTTATTGCGTCGTATTCCGGTGCCGGACAACGTGGTGGAATACGCGGTGACTTTGGTCAGCAAAACCCGTCCTGAAAATGCGTTGTCAACAGAATTCATTAAAAACTATATTGATTGGGGCGCTGGTCCAAGAGCTTCGCAGAATTTGATTCTCGCTGCTAAAGCCCACGCTGCGTTTAACGGAAAGTTTTCTCCCGATAGCGAAGATGTCAAAGCCGTTGCGATAGGAATATTAAGACACCGGGTCGTGAAGAATTACAAAGCCGACGCCGAAGGAATCACGATTGAAAAAATTATCGCTTCTTTGTTTTAGAATATACCATCAAAAAAAATCACCGCAGCTTCGCCGATTATGATATCAGTGAGTCTGCGGTTTATTTTTGTTGTAAAATACGATCCAATTCTTCATCATAGAAAAATAGGAACATGCTTCCCATCATATCTTGGTCGATTGCAGAAGTGTTATCAACATCTAAAACCAGTTCGTAATTGTGATTTCGATACATCCAGATTCCAGTTTCCGAACTAAACGCATCAATTTTAGATAATCCGATTTTATGTTGATGGTTGACAATATTGCTTTTGAATACCGCTTTGTTTGCCGTTTTATCCCATAAAGTCAATGCTATCGAAAACGGATGCACATGCACAGCTGCTGCATGCAAGCGGATACTGTCGGTTTCAATTTGGAGTTGATGGTCAATCGAACTTCTGTAACGATGTTTCCCAACCGGAATCACCCAATGCCCCGATAATTTATTGCCTTTGCCGTCATCATAACTGTGGTTTTTGGTTTCCACAGGAATGCAGAAATCTTTTCCGGGATCGAGCGGACTTTTGAACGGATCATATTTATCATAAGGTAGCGCGACATAAACGGTGCGGCTCATCAACGGTTTGTATGCAGCGGCTTTAGATTGATAATCGATTTCTACCTCATGCTTGATCAGATAATTGGCGTCGGTAATATTATGGTTTAACGATTCGGTCGTCACATAAAGCAAGTCATTACCTTTCATCGGAACACCATAACCATATGGAAATTTGAAATTTTCGAGTCCATGCGAAAGCGAGGTCATGCGGGGATACTGTTTGCCGATTCTTTTTTCGAGATGAAAACTGCTGAAATATTTAACATCATTAAAATCAACATTCGTATGGCAGATAAAATCATTCGAAATGCGCTTTTTATTTCTGGAGTTGATCGCCTTTACATGAAAACCCGTAATCCAAAGTAAGGTGGTGTCTTGCGATAATTGAATAAAGTTGGATGATTTCGGACCTTCCATCGATTTGTAGATGCCATCAATGTAAAAGTCCGGAGAGACCATCGTGTAATGTTGTGATTGATTTGTGATCTTCCAGTTATTATCCACGAGTCCGGTGTGGTGAAGCACGTAAGTTTTGATTATTGCTTTGTGTCGATTCGGAAGTTGATCGTATACAATTCCGCCTACAACGATGCCAAGCAATACCAGCGCAGCTATAATTTTGTATATCTTTGATTTTTTCATGAGCCCAAAAATACAATTTTATGACATTGAACACCAATAAAGTAAGGGTTTTCGGTTTAGATTTAATGCGCGCCTTAGCTATTATTTTAGTGGTTTTCGGTAATTGCTTGTGGATCTATCCGAACGCGACGGGTCTTGTCGCTTCTGTTGCCCATGTTTTTGCTTTTCTTGGTGTAGAGATTTTTTTTGTGCTCAGCGGATTTCTGATTGGCTCTATCGTATACAGATTGTATGTTGATGAAGGATTTACCCGAGTCGTTGTATTTCGTTTCTTAAAAAGACGGTGGTTCAGAACGCTGCCGGCTTACTATCTCGCCGTATTGCTCAATGTTTTTATTGCTTATATTGTAGCATCACCTGTTGAGAATATTGGGCAGTATTTGATATTTATCCAAAATTTCAATACGCCGATGTCCGCATTTTTCCTAGAATCGTGGAGTTTGAGTGTTGAGGAATACAGCTATTTGATTCTGCCGTTTTGTTTGCTTTTTTTTAGTGTATTCTTTAAACCTAAAAACCGTTCGCGTTTTTTCGCGTTGGTGGTTTGCGTTTTAATACTGCTGAGTTTTATCGCAAGAATTTCATTTCACAGCCATACCCAAAATACCGACATCATGATCTGGAATATGGGTTTGAAATCCGTAGTAATTTATAGATTGGATTCGATTTTTATGGGTGTTTTATGCAGTTGGATCGCTATCAATTTTAAAGCGAGCTGGGTGAAGTACAAATCCCTATTTTTCCTATTGGGATTTTTGTCGATTGGATTTTTATTTGTGGGTATCGGTTATTTTCAAATATTAATGGCAACACATCCGTTATTCTGGAACGTATTTTACTTGCCGCTTGTGTCAGTAGCCATTGCATTCTTTTTACCGTTACTTTCAGAATGGAAAACATTCGATTCCAGACTTTCAAAACCGATTAGATTCATTAGTGTGATTTCGTATGCGATTTATTTGTTGCATTACAGCATTATTTTACAATTGATGAAAAATTTCATTGTGATCGATCCTCACAATAAGATCGGACTTCACATTTTTACTGTCGTTTATTGCATTATAACACTTACTGCTAGTTTTCTAATGTACCGCTTCTTTGAAAAACCAATAATGGATTTGAGAGATAGAAATTAAGAATTTTCATTATTTCTGACTTAAATTCTGTTATTGCTAAAAAACAGCGAACGAAAACGATCTATTCGCAAATTATTCGAATCAATCAACATATTCTATTAAAAACTTTTTAATAGTACAACGTTTTCGTAATTTCGCATCGCAAACAAATAAACCTAAATTGATTATGGCTTTTGATATTGAAATGATCAAAGAAGTGTACGCAAACATGACCTCGCGTGTTGATAAAGCACGTGAAATTGTGGGTCGCCCGCTGACACTTACTGAAAAGATTTTATACAATCACTTATGGGAAGGAATGCCTTCTCAAGCATTCAACCGCGGAAAAGATTATGTAGATTTCGCTCCGGACCGCGTGGCTTGTCAAGACGCAACGGCACAGATGGCTTTGCTGCAGTTTATGCATGCGGGAAAGAACAAAGTAGCTGTGCCAACAACGGTGCATTGCGATCACTTAATTCAAGCGAAAGTGGATGCAAAAACTGATTTGGCGCGCGCGAAAATGCAAAGCAATGAAGTTTTTGAATTCTTGTCTTCTGTTTCCGATAAATACGGAATCGGTTTTTGGAAACCAGGTGCTGGCATTATCCACCAAGTGGTTTTAGAGAATTATGCTTTTCCCGGTGGAATGATGATCGGAACCGATTCACATACTGTAAATGCCGGAGGCTTAGGTATGGTCGCCATTGGAGTAGGCGGTGCCGACGCTGTTGATGTCATGTCAGGCATGGCTTGGGAATTAAAATTTCCAAAGTTGATCGGCGTAAAACTTACCGGGAAGTTATCAGGATGGACGGCTCCAAAGGATGTAATTTTGAAAGTAGCTGGTATTCTTACCGTTAAAGGTGGAACTGGAGCGATTGTAGAATATTTCGGCGAAGGCGCAACAGCGATGTCGTGCACAGGAAAAGGAACGATTTGCAATATGGGTGCTGAAATAGGAGCCACGACTTCTACTTTTGGTTACGATGCTTCGATGGATCGTTACCTGAGATCAACCGACAGGGCTGATGTAGCGGATGAAGCCAATAAAATTGCAAAATATTTGACAGGTGATGATGAAGTGTATGCGAATCCTGAATTGTATTTCGATCAGGTGATTGAAATTAATTTATCGGAATTGGAACCGTACTTAAACGGACCATTCACGCCGGATTTAGCGACGCCGATTTCTAAAATGAAAGAGGAAGCATTGAAAAATGGTTGGCCATTGAAAATTGACATCGGCTTAATAGGTTCTTGTACGAACTCTTCCTATGAGGATATCGCTAGAGCCGCTTCATTAGCACAACAGGTTTCAAATAAAAATTTAAAAACCAAATCGCAATTTACCATTACGCCGGGTTCAGAACTCGTTCGTTATACGATTGAACGCGATGGATTCATTGATATTTTCGATAAAATTGGTGCTACTGTATTTGCGAATGCTTGCGGTCCGTGCATCGGAATGTGGGATAGGGAAGGTGCAGAAAAGGAAGAAAGAAATACAATCGTACATTCTTTCAACAGAAACTTTTCCAAACGTGCCGATGGAAATCCAAATACCTTAGCATTTGTGGGTTCACCCGAATTGGTGACCGCCTTAGCCATTGCCGGTGATTTGTCTTTCAACCCGCTGACCGATACTTTAATCAATGAAGACGGTGTTGAAGTCAAGTTAGACGAGCCCACAGGAAATGAACTACCGCCGCAAGGTTTCGATGTTGAGGATGCTGGTTTTCAAGCGCCCTCAGAAGATGGTTCGCATGTACAAGTATTAGTTTCGCCAACATCAGAAAGGTTGCAACTCTTAGCGCCCTTTGAGCCATGGAATAAGCAAAATATTTTAGGCGCGAAATTATTGATCAAAGCTTTTGGAAAATGTACCACGGATCATATTTCTATGGCTGGACCATGGTTGCGTTTCAGAGGTCATTTGGATAATATTTCCAATAATATGCTGATTGGAGCCATTAACGCATTCAATCAGAAGGCGAATTCGGTCAAGAACCAATTGACTGGCGATTATGATGCCGTGCCAGCAGTACAGCGCGATTACAAAGCCGCGGGTGTAGATTCGATTGTTGTTGGAGATCATAATTACGGAGAAGGTTCTTCGCGTGAACATGCTGCTATGGAACCAAGGTTCTTAGGGGTTAAGGCAGTTTTGGTGAAATCTTTCGCCCGTATTCATGAGACCAATTTGAAGAAACAGGGAATGTTGGCGTTAACTTTCGCGAGTGAATTGGATTACGACAAAATTCAAGAAAACGATATTATTAATTTCATTGATTTAGTGGATTTTGCGCCTGCTAGGCCATTGACATTAGAATTTGTGCATGATGATGGTACGAGAGACATTATTATTGCTAACCACACTTATAATGAAGGCCAGATAGGATGGTTTGTTGCGGGTTCAGCGTTGAACTTAATTGCCGCCGCCGGTCAAGTTTAAATTTTAATTCTTATAAAAGATCCTCGAAGAAATTCGGGGATTTTTTTTATATTTTCTTCAGATTATTTTGCTGTGTAGCGTTTATTTAATCTATAAAATGTTAAGCTGTTGCTTTTTATAGTTTCGCATTACTTTATGTTAACATTCTTATGGTCATTTTTTCTTACTAAAAGCTTAGTTATCAACACGCTACAAAATAATAGTTGAAAACTTGGATTTTCAATAGTGACTATATTTTCTTACAATATGAGCGAATTAAGGAGATTAATTCCTACAAATAATTGTTTTAAATGTATTTAAACGTTAAAATTGGTCCAAACCTACCGTTTATCGATGTTTTATGCTGTTTATCTTGTTATGTTTGTAATGCATTCTTCTTTAATGCCCTTTATAGAGAATGTATTTAAAAAATCGAACTCAAAAACAATTTAACTACTATTTAAATCTTAACCTGCTGACTATGAAAAATTTACTTTTCCTTTGGGATTCTCCCACTACTTCTGCATTTTTTCTTTATAATAAACTATCTACATAAGAAACTTAGTATCCTTTTACACGTAAAGTTTGTTTTTGGGAAACTACTTTTTGATGCTAAAAGTTTTGATTTTAAATCAAATTATGATTTTTATATCGCTATGTATTTGTAAGCAAATACTTATTTAAAAATAATTTTTAAGTATTTGATCGTATAAAAATCACACTTAATCGAATTTTTAATTTTCTATAAACAATTATCATATTAATTTGTGGTGTGTTATTATTGTCCCCAAATGATAGTAATGCTTCTCCCTAGAAACAAAGAAGTATGAAAACCTTAACCTACTATTATGAAAAAATTTTTATTGATGCTACTAATAGCAGTAGCCGCCAACGGACAAAACCAAACTTACACAGTAAGTACAGACGCTTTTGCAAATCCTGACCGAGGATTTTACCACTATTCATCAAGCGGATCGTCATCGACCTATTCGTTTATATCCGCAAGTACTTTAAATACATACCGAAATTCTCAAAACATGTCAGTCGTTCAGAGAATATTCTATTTGAAACAATTTACGTCATCAGCAATTTCAAGTGCTTATCTCGCTAACATGCAGACCGATTTCAACACAATTCGAAATGCAGGTATGAAAGTAATGATTCGTTTCTCCTATTCTGACGACGAGAATGCCGCTGTCTTAGATGCTACCAAGGCTCAAATATTAGCACACATCCAACAAGTAGCGCCCGTTATTAATGCCAACAAAGACGTTGTGGTCATGTATCAATACGGCTGGATCGGTTGCTGGGGCGAAAATTATTACTCCAGTCAAGTAGCCGATTTCGGAACAGGCGATTATACCCAATATTCTACTACACAATGGGCCAATCGTAAAGCAGTTTTAGATGCCATGATCAACGCAACAGCAGTAGAAATTCCAATTCAAGTGCGTTACGTGGAATACAAAAAAAGATTATATCCAAACGGGCACAGTAGAATCGGTTTCTATAACGATGCCTTTCTTGGAGAATGGGGAGATTCAGGAATGTTTTTAGTAAACAGTATTCAAAGCGCACCAAGCACAACCGACAGCAATTATCTAATTACCCAAACCGAAAACCTGCCGATGACCGGCGAAACCAATCAGGTAAATGCGCCAAGAACCAATTGTAGCAACGCTGTAATTGAAATGAATAAATACAATTGGAGCTTAATCAACAAAGATTACTACACCGAAAACATTAATAGTTGGACATCAGGCGGCTGTTATGCAGAAATGGATAAAAAATTAGGCTATCGGTTTGAACTTTTAAACTCTTCTTTTTCAAATAATACGCTCACGCTCAACCTTCAAAACTCAGGCTATGCCAATGTTTACAGATCAAGAAAAGCGTATGTTGTATTTCGAAACACAGCAACTGCAACGGAATATCCGGTTGAAATTAGTCCAGATATCAAAGCGTGGAAAAAAGGAACTGTCATTCAATTCACCAAAAGCTTTGCAGGCGTCGTTCCAAATGGTACCTACCAATTGTATTTGAATTTACCGGATCCGACTCTAACCAACACTGCCTTTTCTATTCGTTGCGCCAACACAGGGACTTGGGATGCAGTCAAAGGATACAATAATCTTAATCAAACGGTAACGATCAACTCAACTGTGCCGCCAGTCATTGTAATACCGCCGGTCGTTGTAACGCCACCAGTCGTTGTAGTACCGCCAGTTGTAGTTGCACCTCCAGTAGTACTGCCGGTTGAAATTATATTTGTAGGCAGCACCAGCACCATCGTAATCAATAACCTTCCAAGTACGAGTTATACCGTAAAGACATACAACGAAAACGGACGTCTGAAAGCAACATCAACAGATTTGAGCAACTTGCGCAGAGGGTACTATATTGTCAAAGTGAATTGCAACGGTATTTCCACGACGAAGAACATCTACAAATCATAAGATATCATTTATTGCCCATTTTATAGTTTTAGTTTTTTAATTGCATTTATTATTACCGAAAAACCTGCTCCGCAACACGAGCAGGTTTTTTATTGCTATTCAATCAGATATGATCTCAGGAAGTTTATGGTATGAACTTTTTTATATCTTTAAGCACTCAACTAATAAAACAAACCAATAGCGCTATTATGGAAAACCCAAAAGAAGAACATTTTAAAAGGGAACTGGGATTATTAGACGGAACCATGCTGGTCGTCGGTTCGATGATCGGCTCCGGAATATTCATCGTAAGTTCCGACATTGCGCGCCAAGTAGGTTCTGCGGGCTGGCTTACGCTAATCTGGGTGATTTCGGGAATTATTACGATGATTGCCGCGGTGAGCTATGGAGAATTAAGCGCCATGTTTCCCAATGCAGGAGGGCAGTATGTTTATCTTAGGGAATCCTACAATAAACTCATCGCATTCTTATACGGCTGGAGCTTCTTTGCAGTGATCCAAACCGGAACGATAGCAGCCGTCGGTGTCGGGTTTTCGAAATTTGCCGCGTACCTGTTCCCTGTAATGAGCGAAGAAAATATTCTTTTTCAAACGGGCGGATTCACATTGCACGCCGCACAAATCGTCTCGATAATTACAATTGTTATGCTAACCTATCTCAACAGCCGCGGTGTGAAAAACAGCAAGATACTCCAAACGATTCTAACCGTAGTGAAAATCCTATCGCTCTTAGGACTCGTCGTTTTTGGATTTATAATCGGTGCCAAAGCCGAAATATGGAATGCCAACTGGTCGGACATGTGGGCAACAAAATCGTACATAAAAGAAACCGGTTCGTGGCTGCCAATTAGCGGTGTAGCTTTAGTTTCCGGAATCGCCGCCGCAATGGTAGGCTCCTTGTTTTCAAGTGATGCGTGGAACGGCGTAACCTTCATAGCCGGAGAAATCAAAAACCCAAAACGCAATGTCGGCTTAAGCCTATTTTTAGGAACCTTCATCGTTACGATAATTTATATTTTGGCGAACTTGATGTATCTGGCAGTGATCCCGTTCGATGAAATCGCGACAGCCAAATCAGATCGCGTTGCTGTTGTGGCTTCCCAATATATCTTTGGAAACATCGGCACGGTAATTATCGCCGTAATGATTATGATATCGACCTTTGCCTGCAATAACGGACTCATCATGGCGGGCGCTCGTGTCTACTATACGATGGCAAAAGACGGTTTGTTCTTCA
Organism: Flavobacterium sp.; assembly: GCA_031425295.1. Classification (GTDB taxonomy): domain Bacteria; phylum Bacteroidota; class Bacteroidia; order Flavobacteriales; family Flavobacteriaceae; genus Flavobacterium. Next base: position 16,222 of record JANPJB010000130.1, read on the forward strand.
AAAAAGCAGCACACCTAAATTCGGCAAGTGTTCCCGCTTGGGCACTATGGGCGCAATGCATTTGGGCTTCGGCATTATGCTTAACCGGCAAGTACGGCGATCTGCTCGATTTCGTGATCATCATCGTGTTGATCTTTTACATCCTGACCATTTACGGCATTTTCATCCTGCGCAAAAAAATGCCTGATGCCGAAAGACCGTACAGAGCGTTCGGTTATCCGCTGCTTCCGGCTTTGTACATCATTCTTGCCAGCGCCATTTCTATTGCATTGTTGTTTACAAAAACGAGTACATGCGGCTGGGGCGTGCTGATTATGCTCGCAGGAATTCCGGTCTATTATCTCACGAAGCCGAAAGCATAGCTGTTGTAGCGAACATTCAAAATTTAGAATGCATCATTGCGATTTGGGCGTGACCACAAGGGTCGGGCTTTTGTTGCTATCTTTTGTGGCGAACCCCGCCCCAAAAGGATTTCCTCGGCAATCCCTCACGCGGTTCTGGGTTACGATTGCCTAGCCCGGATGGAAACGGCATCCTTTCGCGCCGGCGTTCGGCGCAAAAGATAAAGTGTACAGCCGGATCAGCTTCGCGTAAAAACTAAAAAATCCGCCTCAATGATGAAGCGGATGTTCGAGCTTTACTTTTTAATTATCTCCTAATAGTAAGTATAACGTCTTACTTTAGCGATATATTTCGCCAAACGAATTACCTGATGGCTATAACCGTACTCGTTGTCATACCATATATAGAGCACAATGTTTTTTCCGTCCGCAGAAACAATGGTCGCATTGCTGTCGTAAATCGACGGTGCAGAGGTTCCGATAATGTCCGAAGAAACGAGTTCGTTGTTCAACGAATACTTGATCTGCTCCACAAGTTCGCCTTCCAAAGCATATTTTTTCATAATCGCATTGATTTCTGCTACTGAAGTTTCTTTGCTGACTTCCAAGTTCAACACCACCAAAGAACCATTCGGCACCGGAACACGGATCGCATTCGATGTTAATTTTCCCGTTAGTGTCGGCAACGCTTTAGCAACAGCAGTTCCCGCACCGGTTTCCGTAATCACCATATTAAGTCCGGCAGCTCTACCGCGACGGTATTTTTTGTGCATGTTGTCCACGAGATTCTGGTCATTGGTATACGCATGGATGGTTTCCAAATGCCCTTTGACAACACCTAAAGTATCTTCAACGGCTTTCAGAATTGGTGTGATCGCATTCGTCGTGCAAGAAGCCGCTGAGAAAATATTAATTTCATCAGGATTGTATTCGTTCTGGTTTACACCGTGCACAATATTCGGAACACCTTTTCCAGGAGCTGTCAATAGTACTTTGGAAACACCTTTTGAAGTCAAATGTCGCGCTAAAGCTTCGTGTGTTGTGAAAGCGCCTGTATTATCAATCACCAAGGCATCACCGATACCATATTTCGTGTAATCAATTTCCTCTGGACCGTTAGCAGTAATGATGTGCACGGTTGTTCCATTGATAATCAGAGCATTGTTTTCAGCATCAGCAATAACCGAACCTTGAAAGTCACCGTGGATCGAATCGTAACGCAATAACGAAGCTCTTTTTTCCAATGATTCCGTATCGTTTTTATCGCGGGTGACGATGGCACGCAGACGCAATTGGTTGCCTTTGCCCATTTTCGACATCAATTCGCGCGCTAACAAACGCCCGATACGCCCGAATCCGTATAACACAACATCTTTTGGTTGGATGTCTTGTGTTTCTCTGGCGTTTTTTAATTTGTCGACGACGAAAGCACGGGCATTGCCGTAATTATTGTTTTCTAAATTGAATTCGTAAGTGAGTTTACCAATGTCGAGTTTTGAAGGCGGCAAGTCCATAGCCAGTATCGCTTTGGCAATTTCAACCGAATCAAAAATGGAAATCGGCTTGCCGACAAATTCACCTGCATACTCATGAAGATTGATAATGTCGCTGACGTTCCTGTTGATTAATACGTTGCGAAACAAAACCATTTCTATGGATTTATCATACCATAAATCGCTGATGATTTTAATAAATTCGACGCTTGCTCTTCTTCTGTCGACTTGGAAAGAAACTTCTTTTTCGTAAGAATTGATGTTGCTCATGTGTTGTAAATTATAAAATAGTTATGTTGTATTTTTTTTGTAACGTCGTGCAAAAGTATTGATTTCAAACGTTTTCGTAAAATGTTTTTCAAATTTTTTTGAAATAAAAAAGCCACCTTATGATGAGGTGGCTTTTTTGGAATTACTAACTAACCAATTAAATAATAATTCTAATGCGTTGTCCCAACTTGTTGATCATTTCGATACTGACACTTTGGTTTTCGTCTTTTTTCTGCAGAATTCTAGAAGTTGTTTCAACATCTGGCGTTTTTATATTGTCGATACTCAGGATAATCGTGCCTTTTAATTCGTCGTAATACGGTTTCAAATTATCGTTATTGATTTCCTTAATGCGTACACCGGAATCAATTCTATATTTCTTTTTATCCGCTGCATCAATATTTTCGAGTTCGATGCCTTTAAATTCGGTTGTAAAAAATTCATTTTTATTTAAAATAACGGGAACGGTGTAGGTTTTATTGCCTCGGATATAGGATACCTGAATTTTGTCATTCGGTCTTTTCGTATTGATGAAGCCTGATAACTCTGCGTAAGTCGTAATATCCTGATTGTCGAGTTTTACGATAATATCGCCTTTTGACAAACCAGCTTTTTCGGCACCTGAATTTTTAGTCACTTTTTTGATATAGAATCCTTGCGTTTCTTTAATGCCCAACTCTTTCGAAGCGGAACTGTTGAGTTCACCGCCTTCAACACCTAAAATACCGCGCTGCACATTACCAAATTCCATGATATCTTCGATGATTTTTCTTGCAATATTCGAGGGTACCGCAAAAGAATATCCAACATAAGAACCTGTCTGAGATGAGATCATCGTATTGATGCCAATCAATTCTCCACGCGTATTCACCAATGCGCCGCCACTATTTCCCGGGTTTACTGCCGCATCAGTTTGAATAAACGATTGAATTCCGTTCGTATCTAAATTTCTAGCTTTAGCAGAGACAATTCCAGCGGTAACGGTTGAGGTCAAATTATACGGATTTCCGACAGCCAAAACCCATTCGCCTACTTTTGCGTTATCTGAATCTGCAAAAACAGAATAAGGTAATTTCTCATCAGCGGTGATTTTCAGTAAGGCAATATCCATTTTTGAATCGGTGCCGACCAATTTGGCTTTGTATGTTTGTTTGTTATTCAATGTAATTTCGATGTCCGACGCATCCTTCACGACGTGGTTGTTTGTTACGATATAGCCGTCTTCAGAAATGATGACACCCGAACCTGTTCCAACTTGCTCTTGCTGCTGACCACCGCTATATCCGTAGAAAAACTCCAGCATCGGATTAGAAACGGTTCTGTAGGAAACATTTTTAACGTGCACGACACTGTGAATGGTTTTGTCTGCAGCTGCTGTAAAATCAACCCCTTCGGGAATCAAGCCCACATTTTTGGCATAATTAGGATTATTGGGCGCCAAGGTCACGATACTTTTTTGCTTTGAAAAAAATCCGTCATTGTCGATAAACAATTTGTAGCCTGCAAGCGTAGTGACTCCACTCAATAATGCCACTAAGAATAAACTCGAAAATTTTTTCATTTTGCTTTTAAAATTATAGTTAAACGTTTGTTTGTTGCATTTTTCAGTCGTAAAATTATAAAAGTATTGTTTTTTAAAAAAGAGTTTAACGCTCGTTTAACAAGATTAACTTTTTATTAGTAGAGACGTGATTTGACGGCTAAAAGGGCGTATTCATTTTTGTATATTATTTGTACCTTTGGACTTCATCCAAAATAATATGCAGCTTACATTTTATAAATACGAAGGCACCGGAAACGATTTTGTGATGATCGATAATCGCGCACTAACCTTTCCGAAACACGATATTAAACTGGTCAAGCATTTGTGCGACCGTCGTTTTGGAATTGGCGGCGATGGATTGATCTTACTCGAAAATGACCAGGGTTCAAACTTCAAAATGGTCTACTACAATTCCGATGGTAATCCAAGTTCGATGTGCGGCAACGGCGGAAGATGCATCGTTGCTTTTGCTAAAAGTTTAGGCATTATTAAAAACGATGCGACTTTCGAAGCGATTGATGGATTGCATCACGCAACCACTTTCGACAGCGGTACAATTTCGCTTCAAATGAGTGATGTCGAATCAATTAATATCGAGGAAGATTATGTGTTTTTAAATACCGGCTCGCCGCATCATGTCACTTTCGTAGATGATTTGAAGCAGCTCGATATCAAAAACCAAGGCCGCAGCATCCGTTATAGCGAACTGTATGGCAGTGCGGGAAGCAATGTCAACTTTGTAAAGCAAATCGACGACGTAACTTTTGCAATCCGTACGTACGAAAGAGGCGTCGAAGATGAAACGCTTTCTTGCGGAACCGGCGCTACGGCTGTCGCGATTGCGATGCATGCATTAGGTAAAACGACATCGAATTCGGTTGAAATTCAAGTTGAAGGCGGAACGCTAACGGTTTTGTTTAATAAAGAAGGCAACCGTTACACGAATGTACTTTTAAAAGGTCCGGCAACTTTTGTCTATAAAGGAGAAATCACATGCTGACCTTAAAAGGAGAATCGATTTATTTGCGTGCGCTCGAACCCAATGATTTGGAGTTCTTGTATGAAGTCGAAAACAACGAATCGATTTGGGAAGTCAGTAACACGCAAACCCCTTACAGCCAATTTCTGATCAAACAATATTTAAAAAATGCGCATCAAGATATTTATGAAGCCAAACAATTGCGGTTGGCGATTTGCAAAGAGCGGAATTTCCCCGCGATCGGACTGATCGATTTGTTCGATTACGATCCCAAAAACAACCGCGCTGGCGTAGGCATATTGATTCAAAATCAAGAAGATCGAAATGCCGGAATTGGCAAGGAAGCATTAGGATTGCTGATACAATATGCGTTCAGAAAATTAAATCTACATCAATTGTACGCGAATATCAATACCGAAAACGAACCGAGTTTGCGTCTTTTTACTACATTTGGTTTTCAAAAAATCGGAGTTAAAAAACAATGGAATCTCGTCGATGGAATGTACAAAGACGAAGTTTTATTTCAACTAATCAATCAGCAACTTTAAACCACCACATTTTGAATTTTAAAAAGATCGCCGCACTCTTTTCCGTAGTCTTGATCACAGTTTTGATTATCTACGGCTACATGCTTTATCGTGATATCTTCGCTGGCAACACGAAGTTTACCACAGATGAAGTTTACGTTTACATTCCAACTGATGCCGATTATGAACAAGTAAAAACCGTCATCAGCCCATTCATCAAAGATATGGATCGCTTTGAGAAAGTCGCAGAAAAGAAAGAGTATCCGCAAAGACAAGAAAAATCTGGTAGGTTTTTATTGAAGAAAGGAATGAACAGTAATGAGATTGTCAATTCGTTACGCCAGAATGTTCCCGTTAATATTGCGTTCAATAATCAGGAAAGATTGGAGAATTTCGCAGGAAGAATCGGCTCACAGATTGAATCCGATAGTTTGAAGTTATTGGATGCATTCACGGACCAGAAATTTCTCGACGAAAGTGGATTCACCAAACAAAACGTATTGGCGATGTTCGTTCCGAATTCGTATGAGTTCTTTTGGAATACTTCGGCTCAGAAATTCCGCAGTAAAATGCTCAAAGAATACCGAAAGTTCTGGACAGAAGAGCGCATAGAGAAAGCTAAGAAATTAAATCTAACACCAATTGAAGTTGCAGTTTTAGCTTCGATCGTGCACAAGGAAACGGTTAAGGAAGATGAAAGACCGAAAGTCGCCGGGGTATATTTAAACCGATTACAGAAAGGCATGAAACTCGAAGCCGATCCTACGGTCATTTACGCAGTGAAATTGCAATCGAATGATTTCAATCAAGTGATTAAACGTGTTTTGAATAAAGACCTCGCGACTGTTTCGCCATACAACACGTACATGTATACTGGTTTACCGCCCGGACCAATTGCGATGCCCGACATTACGGCTTTAGACGCGGTGTTGAATCCTGAAAAGCACAACTTCATTTATTTTTGTGCCAGCGTAACGCGTTTCGGTTACCACGAATTTGCCGTCACACCCGCGCAACATGAAGCCAATCGCCAGAAATACGTGGCTTGGATTTCGAGTCAAGGTATAAAACGATAAATTTTGAAACTTAACCCATTCCTTTCTGCAGTATGTTTTTGCTTCTTAGCTATGCCAGCTGCATTTGGGCAAGGGCAGCTCGATACTTTTTTAAAACCGACTGATACCTTAAACATTCGAAGACGAAATGCAGTCATTATTTCTGAAGCCGCGCTATCGGCTGCTGTTTTGGTGGGGTTGAATGAGGTTTGGTATGCCGATTATCCGCGCTCTGATTTTCGGCTGATCAATGACAATGCGGAATGGCTGCAGATGGATAAAGCCGGACACGTGTTTACTTGTTATCATTTCGGAAGTTTCGGAAAAAATGCTTTGGAATGGAGCGGCGTCAGTCGAAAAGACCAATTGCTGTATGGTTCGACTTTGGGTTTCGCCTTCCTGTCAGCCGTTGAGGTCATGGATGGTTATTCTTCGAATTGGGGCGCGTCCTTAGGTGATGTCGCTGCGAACGCCGCTGGAACCGCTTTGTATGTTTCACAAGAATTGGCTTGGAAAGAACAGCGCATCATTCCAAAATTTTCGTTTCACACGACGCCTTATGCTTCTGCAAGACCGAATGTTTTGGGGAATTCATTGAACGAGCAAGTTTTAAAAGATTACAACGGACAAACGTATTGGCTTTCTGCAAATCTTCATTCGTTCTTTAAACAGGCTAAAATTCCGCAATGGTTCAATATAGCTGTTGGTTATGGTGGCGAAGGAATGATTACCGGAAATGAAGCATTGGTCAACACGGTTTTCCTACCAGAATCGGAAAGGTTCAGACAATTTTATTTAAGTTTCGACGCCGATTTGACGAAAATTAAAACGAAATCCCATGTTTTAAAAACAATTTTTTACGTTTTCAATACGATTAAGATCCCAGCGCCAACGTTTGAAATCAACGATCGCGGCGATTTCAAATTTCATTATTTATACTTTTAGAAATTTTTAACTAACTGATAGTCAATTTACTATTATTTGACGTATATTTGCACCGCAGAAATTTCTCGGGTGACAGGTTGAGAAGAAAACCAATGTATGTTAAAAAAATGGATATTCTACGGTAGTTTAACTTTAGTAATTGCTTATTTAAGTTCGGGTTTCAAACCTTTCGATTTACAAAATCACAACTGGTTTCAGACCGCCAATCAAAAAGAAATGTCTTATTTATTTCCCTCTCCTGAAGTGAAGGATTACGCCAATCTCCATGTTCCTTTTACCGGAAAATTTTTCATCGGATTTAAAGAAGCGTTAGCTTTCAAAGAATCTCAAGGCAAATATCATAAAGTCAATTCCTTGGGCTATATGGGAAAATACCAATTTGGTGCTGAAACTTTGGCAACGATTGGAATACATGATAGTGTTGCGTTTTTGAACAATCCGAAATTACAAGAAAAAGCTTTTGTAGCCTTATTGTCTAAGAACAAATGGGAGCTCAGAAATGAAATTGAAAAATTCTCTGGCAGTATAATCTCGGGAATCAAAGTAACCGAATCCGGAATATTGGCCGCTGCGCATTTGGGAGGTGCTGGTTCTGTTAAACGTTTCTTGCACAGCAACGGCGCGAAGAAATGTAAAGACAATTACGGAACTTCGGTGAAAAGCTATATGCGCGATTTTGGAGGATACGAAACCAGCGGCATTATCGCTGATAATGATGCCAAAGCGAAATAAGAAATCTAATTTGTAAAATATAACCCGTTGAAAGATGGGTTTTTTTATGCCTAGAATTTATGGATGATAAAAATCGTTGGTCTGTTGTGCAGGTCGATTTTAACTTTCTTCCAGTCTTGAACTCTCAACGTTTTAATATATTCTGTAGGTAAAGTGATATCGGCAGCAATGCAAAGGTGCGTACTAGGTTGCAAAGCCTGAATGATATCTTCTAATAATTTGTTGTTGCGATATGGAGTTTCAATAAAAATTTGAGTCTGGTTTTTATCTGAAGACAATTTCTCTAAATGTTTCAAAGCTGATTTTTTCTCGGACTTGTCTATTGGAAGATAACCATTGAATGCAAAACTTTGTCCATTCATACCGGAGCCCATTAAAGCGAGTAGGATGGAAGATGGTCCTACCAACGGAATGACTTGTATCCCTTTTTCATGCGCGATTTTGACGATCACAGCACCGGGATCGGCTACACCCGGACACCCGGATTCGCTCATGATGCCAACATTGTTTCCCTCAAGACAAGGCTGAAGCATAGCATTGTGTTCGGCAACTTGCGTGTGTTTGTTTAATGTACTCAAACGCAAAGTCGCTTGTACTTTTTCAGGATGTATGCTTTTGATGAATTTTCGAGCGGTTTTCTCGTTTTCTACAACATAATCGTCAATAAAATCTATCGTACGTTTTATTGTAATCGGCAACACCTCTAAAGGATCATTGTCTCCTAAAGTAATCGGAATTAGGTAGAGTTTTCCCAGTGTCGTCGGTTTCATCAAAAAGAAGTTATTGGTGTTTTGCAATCAATTTTTTGGCAATGATATCACAGGTTTCATCGAGCATTTTATATACACTGTCAAATCCGAACTCTGATCCGTAGTAAGGATCCGGAACGTCGACATTCTCACCCGGGAAAAGCTCATTTAGAATCAGCTGCACTTTACTTCTTTGCGATTCGTCTTTCGCCATTGCAACAACATCACGATAATTTGTGCCGTCCATCGCATAAATATAATCATAAGCTTCAAAATCCGCAGGGGCAAATTGTTTGCCTCGCTGTTTTGAAATATCGAGACCATTTTTTTTGGCCACAGCAATCGAACGCTCATCAGGTTGTTTGTCAATGTGCCAGCTTCCGGTTCCGGCAGAATCAACCAAAAAAGTATTTTGAGGAAGTTTAGACGCCAATATACCTTCGGCCAATGGCGACCGACAGATGTTACCAAGGCAAACCATTAAGATCTTAACAGGCATTTTAAAGGGATAATTTTTTGTGAATATCCTCCACAAATTTTTTGAATTGTTTGTCTGTAGCGACTAAGTTGTCTACAGTTTTGCAAGCGTGTAACACGGTAGCGTGGTCGCGATCACCGATTTGTGAACCAATATTCGCCAACGAAGCTTTAGTGAATTTTTTAGCGAAGAACATCGCCAATTGCCTGGCTTGCACAACATGTCTTTTTCTTGTTTTAGATTGCAAAACCTCCAAATCCAATTGGAAATAATCTGAAACGGTTTTTTGGATATATTCTATCGAAATTTCACGTTTTACATTTTTGACGAATTTCTCCACGACGTGTTTTGCCAAATCAATCGTAACTTCTTTTTTGTTGAATGAAGATTGCGCAATCAATGAAATGATAGCACCTTCCAATTCCCGTACATTCGATTTGATATTGCGCGCCACATACTCAATAATTTCTTCAGGCATGTCAACACCGTCGCGGTACAATATGTTTTTCAAAATAGAAATTCTTGTTTCGTAGTCGGGTTGGTGTAATTCTGCTGAAAGTCCCCATTTGAATCGCGACAACAATCGTTGTTCAATATCTTGCATGTCAACTGGCGCTTTATCTGAAGTTAGGATAACCTGTTTTCCATTTTGGTGCAGATAGTTGAAGATGTGGAAAAATACATCCTGCGTTCCTGATTTTCCAGATAAAAACTGAACATCGTCAATAATTAAAACGTCGATCAGTTGGTAAAAATGAATGAAGTCGTTTCTGTTGTTTTTCTTTACAGAGTCGATATATTGTTGGGTGAAAATTTCCGCAGAGATATACAGTACGGTTTTTTCCGGGTATTTGTCTTTAATTTCAACACCAATCGCATGTGCCAAATGCGTTTTTCCTAGACCAACACCGCCAAAAATCAATAGCGGGTTGAAAGAAGTGCCTCCCGGCTTGTTCGCCACAGCCATACCCGCAGAACGGGCCAAACGGTTGGAATCGCCTTCAAGGAAATTCTCAAAACTGTAATTCGCATTAAGCTGGGATTCGATTTTTAAATTTCTGATTCCTGGAATGACAAAAGGGTTTTTTAATTCCGGGCTTAAATTCTTGAAAGGTGCATCTACTTCTTGCGGCTTCATTGAACTTCTATGAGCGCTTGGAAGCTGTTCGGTAAAGGGTTGTTTATTGCCGTAAGTGTTCTCCATTTTTATTTTGTAGAGCAATTTGGCATTTTTCCCCAATTCTTTGGTAAGTGCCACTTTTAACAATTTTACATAGTGCTCTTCCAACCATTCATAGAAAAATTTGCTAGGAACTTGAATGTATAAAGCATTGTCGGTAAGCTCAACAGACTTAATCGGTTCAAACCAAGTTTTGTAAGCTTGGTCTTGGATATTGTCCTTTATAAACGACAGACAATTTTCCCATACTGATTGCGCAGTTTTGCTCATATTATTTAGTAAATTTGTATTTTTATTAAAGGTTATCTTACAAGAAAATCAGTCGATTTTTCCTCGCTTTTTGGGGTAACAAATATGTGAACAAAAATCGTTAAAAAAAAATAAAAATAGGGTTGATTTATTAAAATTATTATTGTAAGACACCTTTTTCGACGCTATTTCTGTGTTCGAAAGATAAGGAAAATATTAAACAAATTCACAAATGGAGCATCAAATTCAAGTGCGCGTTCGTTATTCAGAAACAGACCAAATGGGCGTTGTATATCACGGCAATTATATACCATATTTTGAGATCGGTCGGGTAGAGTGGCTCCGAGATAAAGGTATTTCATACAAAAGTTTGGAAGAAAACAATATCGCGTTGCCGATCGTTTCGATGACTTTAAATTATAAAAAACCAGCACGGTACGATGACCTACTGACGGTCAAAACTAAGTTTAAAAGTCACAGTTCGGTGAAGATAGAATTCGACTGTGAAATTTGGAGTGAGAAAAGCGAGTTATTAACAACGGCGCATTTTGTTTTGGTGTTTGTTGATATGAAAACCGGAAGACCAATGACGCCTCCAGATTACATCAAAAAAGTGATGCCGGTCGATTAATCCTTCAGTCGGATGTCGACTTCAAACAAATTCTCAAAAATTTCAAAAACCGTTTGTGCATTTTTCTTCCGAGTTGCGATTTCAATCTCGCAATCATTTTCCATTTTCTGTTCGATAATGTGGAGGTTCTTCTCTTTGATGACGCGCATCACTTTATTCATATTCTTATAATCGAAAGAAATCAAATAGTGGATATCAATGGTTTTTTCAATGACATTTGAAGCGTCAATGGCCATCTGCGCAGCGGTCTTGTATGCAGCAATCAATCCGCCAACGCCCAGTTTAGTGCCGCCGAAAAACCGAACGACGACTATTAATATATTCGTCAGTTCATGTGATTGAATTTGTCCGTAAATCGGCATTCCCGCGCTATTGCTAGGCTCGCCGTCATCATTGGCACGAAAGGTAATTTTCTCAGTTCCGATTTGATACGCATAACAAAAATGAACGGCATTGAAGTGCTTCTTGCGCAATGGTTCAATTAGCGCCTTAAGTTGTTCCTCCGAATATAGCGGAAAAGCATAACCGAAAAATTTACTGTTCTTTTCTTTGAAGAGGATTTCTTCGGATGCGAAAGCGATGGTTTTGTAAGTGTCTTTGAATTCCAAAAGTTATTCTAAAATCTTTTTTTCAAACAAATCGACAACATCTTCCTCTCCGACTTTTAAGTTCCAAACCTGAATGCCCAAAGCAGCAGCGGCATCGGTATTTTCTTTTTTATCGTCTACAAACAAAGTGCGTTTCGGCGATAAATCGTGTTTTTTGAGAATGTAATTGAAGATTTCCGGATCGGGTTTGCGCATACCCATTTCAAAAGAATAGTAGACTTTTTCAAAGCATTGGTAGAAATCGCTGAAAAACGACATGCCCGCCATGTGCTCAAAACGGCTGATGTGGATTGCATCGGTATTGGTTAGCAAAAACAAGCGGTATTTTTGCGAAAGCATTTGCAGAAACTCCAAACGGTAAAGTGGAAACTCGCCAATCACAGAATTCCATGCCTTGCGGATGTCGAGCATATCAGCATTGGGAATGTATTTCTGAAAGCATTCGATAAACTGCAACTCGGTAATTTTGCCTCTCTCAAACAAATCATTCATGGTTAACAAATCTTCATTCGGACCGTCTAACCCCAATTTTTTAAACTCCACAAGCGAAGTTTCTTTTTCCAAGTTGACGAAAATATCCCCGAAATCAAATATAATGGTGTTAATCATGGTTTCTAAAAATTAAAAGTTCATCTTCAATAATTGATTTTCTATGGGTTTCTTTTACATTTAAACTAGGTGCTTTGATGCCGTCTTCTATCAAAATATTGCCTTTAAAAACCCGCGCTTCATCCCACAGATGCTCATCGATAAAAGTCTGTAAAGTTTGTCGCCCACCTTCAATGAGCACCGATTGGATCTCATTTTGAAATAAAAAATCCGCAATCTGTTTTCCTATCCTTTGGGTGTAATCCATTTGATCGGCAGAAAGCACGATGGTTTTTGATGTATTTTCAAAGATATAATTTTCTTTTGGAATTCGATTGTGTTGGTCTAAAACAATTTTAATAGGATTTTTGCCGTTCCAATCGCGAACATCAAGTCTCGGATTATCATCAATGACCGTTTGTGTGCCCACCAAAATAGCCTGTTCTTCGCCGCGCCATTTATGAACGAGTTGTCGAGAATAGGCATTTGAAATCCAATACGGTTTGCGTTTGCCTTCTTTTGTATCTTGTCGAAATTGCTGGGTTGGCGCTATAAATCCATCGCGACTTTCAGCCCATTTCAATATAATGTATGGTCTTTTTTTATTGTGAAAAGTAAAGAACCGCTTATTTAATTCAATGCAATCTTGCTCCAATACACCCACGATGACAGTCTTACCCGAATCGATGATTTTTCGAATGCCAGCACCAGAAACTTTGCTATTGGTATCCTGGGTGCCAACAACGATGGTCGGGATTTCATGTTTGATAATCAGATCACAGCAAGGTGGCGTTTTCCCGAAATGGCTGCAGGGCTCTAGGCTTACATACAGTGTTGATTTTTTCAATAATGCGTGATCTCTGACCGAACGAATCGCATTCACTTCAGCGTGTGGTCCGCCATAAGCAGAAGTATAACCTTCACCGATAATTTTGCCGTCACATACAATCACTGCGCCTACGGATGGGTTCGGCATTGCGGTAGGCAATCCGTTTTTTGCAAGTTCCAAGCAACGTTTCATGTATTTTTCGTGTATCTTCACTTCGCAAAAATAAGATTTTACTTTTACAATGAATGCAATTGTGATCAGACCGATTCAGAAACATGATAATGCCGAGATTGCCGCCGTCATCCGAAAGGTTTTGATTGAACTCGATGTGCCGAAAGTTGGAACCGCTTATGCTGACCCGCAACTTGACATGATGTTTGAAACCTATAATATTCCGAGAGCGGCTTATTTTGTAATAGAAAGTAACGGCTTTATTGTTGGCGGTTGTGGCATCAGTCAATTGGAAAACGAATCCGAGTTGATTTGCGAATTGCAGAAAATGTATTTTTTGCCAGAAATAAGAGGCTTAGGGTTGGGCAATCAAATAATCCAAAAGTGTCTGCAAACGGCACAGGAATTTGGATTTCAAAAATGTTATCTCGAAACCATGCCTTATATGGAAGCGGCGCAACAGCTCTACAAAAAAGTGGGTTTTGACTTTATTGGCGCGCCGATGGGTAATACGGGACACGTTTCTTGTCCGGTTTGGATGTTGAAGGAATTATAGAAAATACCATGCAAATCAAAAATTACAGAACGTATTTTATTGAAACCCTTACGCCGATCTATGATGCGTCGGAAGCCGAAAGTTTTTTTTATTTGATTCTGGAACAATGGCACCGCATCAAAAGAATCGATTTGGCATTGCGACCTGATTTGGTTTTTTCTGACGATGAGATTTCTAGATGGAATGTGATTGTTGACCAATTGCAACAAGAAATCCCGATACAATATATATTAGGTAAAACTTCGTTTTTCGGTTTGGACTTTGAAGTCGACGACAATGTACTGATTCCACGCCCCGAAACGGAAGAGCTCGTCGACTGGATTCTTTTCAATCCACAAACAATCAGATCCACAAATCCGCAAATTCTCGATATAGGAACAGGTAGCGGCTGCATAGCTATTGCACTTGCCAAAAATTTACCACATGCCAAAATTTCAGCCATTGATGTTTCTGAAAATGCATTGAAACTTGCAAAAAAAAATGCTGACTTAAATAAAGTTGATGTGACTTTCATCCATCAGAATATTTTGGAAGTCGAAGATTTAAATCAAAAATTTGATATCATTGTTTCGAATCCGCCGTATGTGCGAAATCTAGAAAAAGCGGAAATCAAGAAAAACGTTTTAGAACATGAACCGCATTTGGCTTTGTTTGTCGACGATGACGATGCGTTGATTTTCTATAAAAAAATAGCAACATTGGCGCTGAAAAACCTCAAAGTGAATGGGCAATTGTATTTTGAAATCAATCAGTACTTAGCAAAAGAAATGAATGTTCTACTGCAGTCGATGGGCTTTGTCGGTATTGCGTTGCGCCAAGATATTTATGGCAACGACCGTATGATTAGCGCGGTTAAAAAGTAAGATCACTCATAACGCAAAGCCTCAATCGGATCGAGCTTCGAAGCCTTCAAAGCAGGATAGGAACCTGAAACAATTGCCACAATAAAAGTGGTCACGAAAGCGGAAACAATGGCTGCCCAAGGCGTCACAAAATCAAATTTCAACAACGATGCAATGCCGGCTCCCGCGGAGATTCCAAGGATAATTCCAAAGATGCCGCCCATTTGTCCGATCACTAAAGTCTCGATAAAAAACTGTGTCGCAATCGTACTGCGTTTCGCGCCCAATGCTTTCCGGACGCCAATTTCACGCGTGCGTTCGGTTACGGAAACCAGCATGATATTCATCAAAGCGATTGAGGAACCGAAAATGGTGATGATCCCTATAACCCAAGCCGACAAGCCGAGATATTGGGTAATGCTCAAGATTTTATTGATCAGATCGTCGCTTCTGGAAATACCGAAATTATCTTCTTTTACCGGCGTCAGTTTTCGAACCCGACGCATCGTAATATTGGCGTTGTCAACAGCTTGCTCGAGCAGTTCTTTTTTGTCGACCATCGCGCTGATCGTGTAATTGATATTGGGTTGCGTGAATAAAGATCTGGCAACTTGAATCGGAATCAAAACGCGTAAATCTTGGCTGTTGCCGAACGTTGAGCCTTTTTCTTTTAAGACGCCGATGACTTTAAATTTAGCGCCGCGAATCGAGATCACTTTGTCAATCGGGTTAACATCCTTCAACAGATCTTTCTCAAAATCGGAACCGACAATACAAGAATAGGTATTGTTTGAAATGTCGAAACCTGTAAAATTTCGGCCTTGAGTGGTTTCGAGTCCGGAGTTGACGAGAAAATATTCATCTACGCCAAGTACTTTAATTTCGGGATCGGTTTTTTTGTTTTCGAATTTTACCTCTGCATTACTGACCGCCGTGAATGACAGCGAAGTGCGTGTCAACGGGAAATTGTATTTCTGTTTAAAAGCAACAGCTTCAGGATACGAAATGATTGGATTGACAATTTCGCGTTCGCCACCGCCGCGATTTCGGGTTTCAAACGCATACTGATTGATGTTGAATGTGTTCGAACCCATCGATGCAAAATCGGTTGAAAGTGTATTTTCCAAAGCAGCGACAACCGTCAGAATGCAGACCAAGGCCGTGATTCCGATCGCAATGATGAGTACCGTAAGAATGGTTCGCAACAGCTGCGTTTTAATCGAACCCAACGCAATCAGGATGTTTTCTTTGAATAGTTTTAGCATGGTGCGAATTTGTCACGAATTTACAATTTTTGTTACAAGTTTGTTTTTGGCGCGGATTATTTATTTTAAAATAGGATATTTGCATTGAATTTGGTTGTCGGTTGCCAGTTGTCGGTTGTCGGTCCAAAAATCTAACATCATAATGGCTCAAAAACCAAGCATACCAAAAGGAACCCGAGATTTTTCACCTGCAGAAGTATCTAAGCGAAACTATATTTTTTCGATCATCAAACGCAATTTCGAACAATACGGCTATCAGCCAATCGAAACGCCTTCGTTTGAAAATTCGGATACGTTGATGGGAAAATATGGCGAGGAAGGCGACCGATTGATTTTTAAGATTTTGAATTCAGGTGATTACCTCGATAAGGTTTCATCAAACGAACTTCAAGAGATCAACTACAAACAACTCACTGGAAAAATTTCCGAAAAAGCACTACGCTACGATCTAACTGTTCCATTCGCGCGTTATGTAGTGCAACACCAACATGAAATTGATTTTCCGTTTAAACGCTATCAAATTCAGCCGGTTTGGCGTGCCGATCGTCCGCAGAAGGGCAGGTTCAGAGAGTTTTTTCAATGCGATGCCGATGTAGTGGGTTCAACCTCACTTTGGCAGGAAGTGGAGTTGGTGCAATTGTATGATGCTGTGTTTTCAGAATTAGGTCTTAAAGGTGTAACGATAAAAATCAACAACCGAAAAATCCTTTCCGGAATTGCTGAAGTTATTGGCGCTAAAGACAAGCTCATCGATTTTACGGTCGCATTAGACAAACTCGATAAAATAGGCGAGGACGGTGTCAAAAAAGAAATGATCGAAAAGGGCATTTTAGAAACCGCAATCGACAAAGTGCAACCGTTGTTTCATTTCACGGGAAGCATCGATGAGAAAATCCAAAAATTATCGGTGTTGTTGTCGGCCTCGGAAGAAGGCATGAAAGGCGTGGGTGAGCTCCAATTCATCTGCGATAACGTAACGAAATTGGGACTTCGCGATGCGGTTCTCGACCTCGATGTGACGTTAGCGCGCGGTTTGAATTACTACACAGGTGCCATTTTCGAAGTTGCTCCGCCGAAATCTGTTGCGATGGGTTCGATCGGCGGCGGCGGCAGGTATGATGATCTGACCGGAATATTCGGTTTAAAAGACATCAGCGGCGTTGGCATTTCGTTCGGACTCGACCGGATTTATCTCGTGCTTGAAGAACTCAATCTATTTCCTGAAACGGTTTCGACATCAACTAAAGCTTTGTTCATCAATTATGGTGAAGCCGAAGCTTTTTATGCGATGCAGGCCATTCAAAAATTGCGACGCGAGGCGATAAAAGTAGAGTTGTATCCTGATGCCATTAAAGTCGGGAAACAATTTGCATATGCTGATAAAAGGCAAATCCAGTTTGTTGTAATTGTCGGTGAAACGGAAATGCAAGCTGGACAATACGGATTGAAGAATTTAGAAACGGGCGAGCAGACAGTACTTTCGTTTGACGCATTGAAAATAGCATTGTCATAAAATAAAACCACTAAAAATATTTTTAGCCACGAATTCAAGAATTACTTTTTTTTTATTCGTGAATTGCTGCGACAATTCGCATAGCTCGGGTCGTGGCTAATTTTATTCATAAAAAAAGCTTCCCATTCTAAGAACGAGAAGCTTTTACCTTAATTTGGGGAAAAAAGGGGGGAATTATTTTATGATTATTTTCTTGCTTAAGTCGCCTTTGGTTGAAATCACTTTCACGATATAAGCACCTGTACTAACATGGGTTACAGGGATTTTTATTTTAGTCTGGCTCGGATCTTTGACATTCCAAGATTTGATCGATTGTCCCAACATGTTGTAAAGTTCAACCGATTTGATTTCGGCATCTGTCATACTGTTTGTGATGTTGATTGTATCATCATTGTTGGTGAAAAATACGGCAAGTCCTTTACTTAATTCAACGTCGTTTACGCCAAGCGATGCATTCGTGAATCGGAGTGAGAACCTTGTATCAAAAGTTCCAATCGGCAAATTGATTTCAAAGTTTCCATTTCGGATATCATGATATTGGCTGGTTGCATTGTCATGAATGTATATGTTCTGATTGGCATCGAAATTTTCGGTGTCATCTAAGGTAAACGTTACATTACCTTCCGTCGCGTTTTTGACAGTAAGCGGAAGTATTTTATTCACATTGAAACCGTCCACGCCTTGAATCACTAAGTTTTGTCCTGGGATTGCAAAGTAGAAATCGTTCGGCTGCTGATCCAATTGAGGCGCGTCATAACCAGAATCGAAACCTTCAGTTGCGAATTCGTCCATGAAACCTAATAGGATTTGACGGTGGTAGTTATTCACCGAATTGAATCCCAATCGGATTTTCGAGAACGTATTGTTCTCCATAACACGATCTTCTCTGTTATCGAAATTGCGATCAACAATCGAAACCACTGGTGACGTTTGTCTGAATAATACATTCGAAGTCGGGTCGGACTCTCTGACGAATCCTCTATGGCTGTTGCTGAACGTAATGTTTCCACCTGTGCCACTTCCGTACATCAAGAATCCTTGTCCAACCGGAATAAACCTAGCAGGAATTCTTGAACTTGTTCCCATACCGCTGATTCCAGCAGGTGCTACCGGTGGCGTTCCACCAACTAAATTTCTAGCCGCATAACCGCCTTGATATTCCACCAAGTTATGAGAAGAATTCGTGTTGTAATGCTCCCAGAAGTATATAGCTCCTGTGGTCGATCCGGTATTCGCAGCGATAAACGCATCGGCATCGATCGCGGAAGGATAAGGGTTTCCGCACAGATTCAAATTTCCTCCGGCAATAGCTGAGGTAATTGTTCCGCTGTTCGGTTTACCTACGAAGGTGTAATTCTGAGTTGATGTCGCAGCATTCGTTCCTTTCATTGTGAAGCCTTGTGCTGCGAGTAAGGTTCCGTTTTGTCCGACTGCGGCCCAATTCGCATATTGTGGCGATAGGTTTTGGAATTTAAAGATCCAATAATTACTCAACGTGACTGGTGTTGTTGCCGCGCCGTTGTAGCCTGTGGTCCAAGTGATATTTTGGATGTTATTCGGATCAGTTCCGTCACGCATTACGCCGTTGACACTAAACGGGTTGTTGTTAGATGTTGTACTCAACTGACCTACAGGAGATGACCAATAGTTGTAATTGAACATATTCGATTGTCCTTGCTGGTCTCTTTCAATAGAACCGGCACTCGTGACATCAAGGTCGCTGTTGGCAGTCTGCACCAATTGCGATTTTCCTTGTAAGTCGATTTTACCATCGAGTTTCAAATACCAATCGTTTTGTATTTTCGTGTCGTTATTCATCGTGATCGTTACGCCTGGATCCACGAACATCGCGAGATCGGTTGCATTTGCCGTTTCAGTGATGTTGTGTTTCACTTGAACAATCGAATAATCGTAATCCGTTACGTCCATGCCTCGAATGTCTTTCGTGGTGTCATTGACAGCAGTAGCGAATGTTCCAGCTGTTTTTGTCACGAAAGGCATTGGCGCCTCTTGTACTTTGATTACTTTATGGTTGTAGATTTTCATTCCGGTTCCGGTATCAATCGAAGGGGTGATTAAATCATCGACGATATCATCTTTATAAGCGTCCATTCTATAGTACCTCAGGATGTTGGCGTAAGGAAGACTTTCGATATCTTTAGGGACAATCATGCCTCTGACTTGTGAAGCCGTATTTTGAATTTCCTGATAAATCATGCGTTGGAATTGAGAATCGGTCAATGCTACATTGAAAATTCTGATTTCATCCATTTTACCTTTGAAATAATTAGTGGCGGCCGTTGGGTTTTTACCCAGAGTCAATACACTTGAGGCAATTCCTCCAGAAGCAGCACCGCTCGCCACCATGACTCCGTTGAGGTATAATTTCAATGTTGATCCGTTATATACCGCACCCACGTGATACCATTGTGCGGTATTGAGCGCCACTGCGGAATAGGTTACTGTTGATCCGTTGACCACTGCTTCAAGGTTTCTGCTGCTGTTGATGCGCAGTTGGAAAGTAGCGGGACCAGCAAGGACAACTCCGGTTGAAGCGAAAGTGCTGTTCAAATCGATCCATGCCATTACAGAAGCGTTGCTTAAAGCGCCTAAAGCTGCAGCATCAACACCGTAGTCATTTCTGCCATCGAAATCTAAGAACAGTTTTCTGTTTAAATCTCTTGGAGAACCTCTTACAATGTCATTCGTATCGAATATATCAATAATACCGTCAGCGTCAGTATCACCAGTACCATCAATTTTACCGTCACCATTGCTATCAAAGCTACCGTATAAACCAGTTTGAATATCATTAATACCATCATCGTTGGAGTCTAATTGCAAGAAATCCGCAATACCGTTAGAGTCACTATCCTGAGCATAGGCTCTTGTTGTTGTTCCAAACAAAGTGGAGTTATCATATAAGTTTAATAATCCATCACCTTCAGAATCTAGTCCGTCGCCTTTTCCGTCACCCGTAATATCGCCATCACCATTCAATAGATTTGCTTCATCAACATCAAAGAATGAATCGTTATCACTATCCAAATCTAAATAGTTTCTTACACCATCACCGTCGGTATCAGGAACAATGTAAGTAAGCGCACTGATCATAGTATCAATATAATCATTAATTCCATTGGCGTTGGCATCAGCCCATGTAGCCGCACTTGTTTTATCCATGGTTGACTTCCCGTTACTGTAAGCTTTGAATCCGGCTTCTTCGATACTCGGAATGCCATCATTATCGTCATCAACATCCACTATATCGGCAATGGTATCGGCATCAGAGTCTATGCAATTTTGGTTGATGATAATCTGTACATCATCGATAAAATTCCCATAAGATAATCCACCTACCGATGAAATAGCAGTGAATGCTAAGACAATTTGGGTCTGTCCAGCGGGAATGGCATAAGTGCCTGAGTAAGAACCCCAAGAAGTAGTTCCATCGGTCATTGTTGCAACAGTTGAAATGGTGGCCAAAGTAGCTCCAAATCTTACTGCAGCTACGTCTGTACCCGATCTTCCTCTATGCTTAATAGACCAATTGATGGTACCTCCAGCACCGTTCAAGCAAAATGTTTGGTAAAGATTTCCTGCCACATTCGCATTTAGTTCGGCGAATTGATTACCGGCAGCTGATGGAACTCCGTTGAATCCGGTACTCCATATCTCGATAAAATTTTCTGCGCTATTGGTCCAACCTGTTACACTAGCAGCCGGTGCAATACTGTAGGTTGATGGTCCAATTGCAGGAGTTTCAAAACTTCCGTTCACAAATGGGTCACTAATACAAGTACCACACTCTATAGCGTCAGTAACGCCATCATTGTCATCATCTAAATCGGCATTGTTTGGTATTCCGTCGCCGTCATTATCTAGCAAACCGGAACCTTGAATCGCAAAAGTATAAGGATTCTCGTCACTATCGTTGTTTGCGATATTGATGGTTGCCACTCTTGTAAAAACAGCACTTGGATTAAAAGTAACTGAGAAATTAATGCCAGCACCGGCACCAATTATAAGTGTGCTAGGATTTGCTGAAATACTAAATTCAGAAGCGTTGAGTCCGGTGATTGTCGGATTGGAGATGGTCAAAGCCAGTGAACCTGTATTTTGTATTGTAAAGACACGAGTGATAGTCGCTAGATTGATATCAGCAGGACCGAAATCGGTTCCGTCATTAACTGAAGTTACTGCATCACCATTCACTATGGAAATTCCAAGTCCTTGCACATCAATTTCTCTAGTTGTACCTGTTCCTTGAAGATTAAAATTATATGGATTTTCGTTACTGTCGTTGTTGCTAAAAGTAAGCGTAGCAGTTCTTAACCCTAATGCAGTCGGAACAAACGTTACCACAAAAGTGGTACTGCTAAAAGCGGCTACTGTTGCACTTGGTATTGTTGTTACAGTAAATTCCGAAGCATTGATACCTGTAATGTTTATTGTTCCAACATTGAGTGTAATATTTCCGTTGTTGAAAATTGTAAATGTTCTTGTGCTTGTAGTTGAACTAAAATCTGTCCCGTCAGCTGTAGTAGGGGTAATATCGTTATCTGCAATCGAAGTAGCATTTCCTTGTACATCAATTTCAGGAATAATACCAAATCCTCTTATGTCAAAGATATACGGGTTTTCATCTGTATCATCATTAACGATATTGATGGTTGCATTCCTTGTATTAATAGCACTTGGTGAAAATGTTACTACAAAAGTAGTCGAACTATAAGCTGGCACCGATGATGCCGGAGTTGTAGTAACGCTAAAGTCTGAAGCATCAACCCCTGTAATTGTTATAGCACCGATGGCTAAGGCAATGTTTCCGGTATTTCGAATCGTAAATGTTCTCGTTCCAGCAACGGAACTAAAATCGGTCCAATCAGAAGTTGTTGGCGTAGTGTCGCCGTTTACAATGGATGTAGCATTTCCTTGAATATCTATTTCTTGTGAAAGACTCGTCCCTTGCATATCAAATGTATAAGGATTTTCGTCTAAGTCATTATTTACAATGGAAATATTGGCTGTTCTCACTCCTAGCGCTGTTGGTGCAAAAGTTACTGTAAATGTTGTACTTGCGCCTATAGCAACTGTGCCGCTTGGAGGTGTTGTAATCGTAAATTCACTTCCATTAGTTCCAGAAATTGTAATTGTTCCTACAGTTAGTAACGAAGCACCCATATTTCGAATAGTGAAAGTTCTGGTTGTGTTTGTCGAACCAAAGTCAGTCCAATCTGTTATTGATGGCGTAGTATCACCACTTACAATAGAAGTAGCATTTCCTTGAATATCGATTTCATTATAGTTTACTGTTGCAATTACAGCAACTCTTGGACTAGAAATGCAAGTTCCATTTACTGCTTCAACATAGTAAGTAGTGGTTGAGGTGATCGACGGCGTTGTGAAACTTGTCCCTGAACCTATTGAAGAACCTCCAGAGGAAACAGCATACCAGTTTAAAGTTCCTACAGAAGCTGTAGCTCCTAACAATACAGTTCCTGCTCCAGTTCTTGAGCCGGGAGTAGTTCCTGTAACGGTTGGGCTAATAAATATCGTCAGTATTTTAGTTGAAGTAACATTTGAGCAAGGTGCAGCAGCAACTGCTGTTAGTGTCAATGTCACACTTCCTGCTGAGATGTCTGCAGCACTTGGTGTATAGGTGCAAAGTGTCAAAGAATTGGCATTTGCAAAAGTTCCTGTTCCGCTTGAAGTCCAAGTTACACTTGTCTGATTCGTAGCACTCGATCCCGCAGTAATATTGATAGCACCAGAGTTGTAGCAACTGGTCATAGCTGGACCTGCTACTGCTGTTGGTAGTCGAGTAATGGTCAATGTCTTTGTAGAAGTAACATTGGGGCAGCCTGCATTAGAGGCAGTCAACGTTAGTGTTACACTTCCGGCAGTAATATCTGCGGCACTAGGAGTATAAGTACATGTCGTTAAAGAATTAGTATTAGCGAAAGTACCTGTTCCACTTGATGTCCAAGTTACTGTTGTGTGATTTGTCGCTGTAGACCCTGCCGTAATATTAACAGCACCGACGGATGAACAAGTTGTAATTGCTGTTCCTGCGACTGCAGTCATTGGTTTGCTAATGGTCAAAACCTTTGTTGAGGTAGCATTTGAGCAAGGAGCAGTTGCAAAAGAAGTTAACGTAAATGTGACGCTACCAGCTGTAATATCAGCAGCACTCGGATTATAGGTGCATAGTGTTAATGAATTGGCATTGGTAAACGTTCCTGTTCCGCTTGAGGTCCAGGTTACACTAGTTTGATTGGTCGCACTTGATCCTGCTGTAATATTTATGGCTCCAGTTGATGAACACGTCGCAAACGCAACACCGGCTATTGAAGTTGGTTGGCCTACAATAGTCATTGTCTTACTTGAAGTAACATTGGCACAGCCGCCGTTTGAAGCTGTCAAAGTCAATGTT
Organism: Flavobacterium sp.; assembly: GCA_031425295.1. Classification (GTDB taxonomy): domain Bacteria; phylum Bacteroidota; class Bacteroidia; order Flavobacteriales; family Flavobacteriaceae; genus Flavobacterium. Next base: position 40,202 of record JANPJB010000130.1, read on the forward strand.
ACACTACCCGCAGTAATATCAGCCGCACTTGGAGAATAGGTACAAGTAGTTAACGAATTAGCATTGGCAAAAATTCCGGTTCCACTTGATGTCCAGGTTACAGTCGTTTGATTTGTTGCACTTGAACCTGTTGTAATGTTAACAGCACCAACGGAAGAACAAGTTGTAATTGCAGTTCCAGCAACAGCGGTCATTGGTTTATTAATGATCAGTGTTTTTGTTGAAGCTACTGGATTGCATGGAGGATTTCCATAAGCAGTTAAAGTGAATGTTAAGCTGCCAGCAATAATATCGGATGGACTTGGATTGTAAGTACAAAGTGTTAATGAAGTTGCATTGGTGAATGTCCCAGAACCACTAGATGTCCACATAACACTTGAGTTATTTGTGGAACTAGAGCCAGCGGTAATATTGATTGCTCCGGCAGTTGAACAAGTATATAATGTTGGTCCTGCAACTGATGTAGGAGATGAAAAGACAGTTAATGTTTTAGTTGATGTTGTATTTCCACAGTACAAACTGTAAACATTTAATGTCAATGTTACAAATCCAGCAGCAGTATCAGCAGCACTCGGATTGTAGGTGCAAGTTGATAATGAATTTGAATTTGCAAATGTACCACTTCCACTACTTGTCCATGAAACACTCGAATGATTAGAGGCACTAGAACCAAAAGTAATATTTTCAGGGCCGTTGCTCGAACAAGTCGTTAAATTTGGTCCTGCAACTGCTATTGGATTTTCATATACAGTCAGAAATTTTGAAGAAGTTGCGTTTCCACATGGTGAATTCCCATAAGCTGTTAATGTTATATTTACCGTTCCTCCCGCAATATCGGCAAGGCTAGGAGTATAGGTGCAAAGTGTCAATGAATTGGCATTGGTAAAAGTACCTGTGCCACTCGATGTCCATAGAATAGACGAGTAATTCGTTGCGCTTGAGCCTGCTGTTACATTAAAAGTTGTGGTCGTTGAACAACCGGCAATTGCAGTTCCAGCTACAGATGTAGCCGGTGCGATTATGCTAACAGTTGTTATGTTGAAACTACTAATCGTTGTACTACAACCAGCACCTGACGAAAGGTTAGTTATAGTTACTGTGGTTGTTCCTATGTTTAAAGAGGAAGTTGCAAAAGTTCCGGTTCCCGGACTGCCCGCAGTAAAGGTCATTGTAGCTGAGCTTCCGGTGGCGGAAGTCGCACCAGATAAATTATAAGTTACCGTATATGTTCCTGTTGGTAATGTTGAAGATCTTAACGTTACAATTGATGATGCAACGTTGCATATTGAACCGTTATTGGTTGGTGCAGCCGTCAAAGCATAAGTAGGACATGTCCAAGTTACAATGACTTGACCATCAGCTCCGATGCCACCAATGGTATTGCTGGAAATTCTGTCACCACCACCACCACCACCACCACCGGGTGTTGAAGTATTATCAAGTCCGTCATTTCCGGCTGAACCTGCGGCAGCTCCTGCACCAGCACCAATAGGAACTGGAAAAGGGGCAGTTGTAGCTAACCAAATCGAAGCACCTGAAGTACCATTACTTAACGTTCCTGCCGAAGTACCACCAGGACCACCTTGCCCGGTATTATTATCTCTTCCTCGACCTCCGCTTCCTCCGTTATATTTTGTTGTACCGATGCTGGCCGAGCCTAAGCCACCTGTTCCCGCAACACCACCATTTCCACTGATTGGAGGATTACCACCGTTACCACCTTTGGCCATTACTGTACCTGCAGTGCTAAACCATGAATCGCCTCCATTACCACCGATGCCGCCAGCAACAGGTATTCCACCCGCACCGACGTTGACAGTATGATTGCCAGGTGCTATGATTATTGATGGATTGGTACTGTATGCACCACCACCACCACCACCGGCACCATCTGCGGTCGTAGTATTTCCACCACCGGCGCCACCGGCACCCCAAGCTTGAACTTGTACTGTTGTAACTCCAGCCGGAGCTACAAAGGTTCCAGAACTGGTAAACGTTTGAGTAGTTTGAGAAAACCCTAAAGTCACCAAAAGCAGAAAGCTTATCAGTATAATTTTTTCCTTGTTTAATAATGTAATGTTTTTCATAATTTCCTTTCCCCCTACAAAGCGGTATTAGTTAATATGTATTATTTAACAAATCAAAAGTAGGTAGTGAATTTTAATTTACAAAATTTTTTATCGACAAAATACATAAAACATCGATGAAATGCATAATTATGTATTTAAAGTAAATTAAATCTTACGATAATGAATGTGTTTTTAAAATAAAAAGCTCCTCATTATGAGGAGCTTTACCTTAATTTGGGGAAAAAAGGGTTATTTGATGATTATCTTTTTACTTAAATCACCTTTTGTAGTTTGTAATTTTACGATGTAAGCTCCTGTGCTGATGCTTGTAACGGGAATTTGAATTTTAGTTTGGTTCGTATCCTCAATATTCCAAGATCTGATTGATTGGCCTAAAGTATTATACAGTTCCACCGATTTGATTGCTGCATCTGTAAGATTGTTATTGATATTAATTGTATTGTCGTCGTTGGTGAACGAGACAAGTACACCTTGGTTTAAATCTAAATCATTGACGCCCAAGGATGAACTTGAAAATCGTAATGAGAAACGCGAATCGAAAGTTCCTATCGGTAAGTTGATTTCGAAATGTCCGTTTCGGATATCATGATATTCATCAGTTAGATTGTCATGAATGTAGATGCTTTGATTTGAATCAAGATGCTCAACAGCATCCAAAGTGAATTGTACATTCCCAGCCAAACCATTTTTAACGCTTAACGGTAAAATTTTGCTCGCATCAAACGCGCCAACACCTTGAATCACTAAGTTTCTACCCGGAATCGAGAAGTATAAATCATTAGGTTGACTATCCAGTTGGGAAGCGTCATAGCCGGTATCGAAGCCATCCGTTGCGAATTGGTTCATAAATCCTAGTAAGATCTGACGGTGGTAATTGTTTACGGAGTTGAATCCGAGTCTAATCTTTGAAAACACATCCGTTTCAGTCACACGGTCTTCATGGTTGTCAAATTGCTTGTCGATTATCGATACGTAGGCGTTACTTTGCCTGAACATCACATTCGATGTCGCTTCATTTTCCTTCACGAATGCTCTTTGGTTGTTATTGAAAGTGATCGTGCCGCCAGTTCCGCTTCCGTAAACCAAGAAACCTTGGCCCACTGGGATGAACCTGCTCGGGATTCTCGAACTCGAACCAGAACCACTAACACCAGTAGGCGACACCGGTGGGGTTCCACCCACAAGGTTCCTTGCAGCATAACCCCCTTGATAATCTAATAAATTATGTGAACTATTGGTATTGTAATGCTCCCAGAAATACAATGTTCCCGCAATGGAACCGCTATTAGCAGCGATAAAGGCGTCGGCATCTAGCGCAGAAGGATAAGGGTTTCCACACAAATTTAAATTTCCAGCAGCGATAGGCGTAGTGATTGTTCCGTTATTAGGTTTACCTGCAAAAGTGTAATTCTGAGAAATCGTTCCAGCTGCAGAGCCTTTTAAAGTAAATCCTTGAGCCGGTTGTAAAGTTCCGTTTTGTCCTACCGCCGACCAATTCGAATAGTCTGGAGTCAGGTTTTGAAATTTAAAAATCCAATAGCTACTCAAAGTAACAGGCGAGGTTGCAGCACCGTCGTATCCCGATGTCCAGGTAATGTTTTGAATGTTGTTCGGATCGGTTCCGTCGCGCAAAACGCTATTGATTGTAAAGGCATTATTATTTGTAGTCGCACTCAAGGCGCCGACTGGAGATGACCAGTAATTGTAATTGAATTTATTCGATTGCCCTTGTTGGTCTCTTTCGATTGATCCCGCACTCGTGACATCCAACTCGCTGTTAGCGGTCTGCACCAATTGTGATTTTCCTTGCAAGTCGATTTTACCATCCAACTTTAAATACCAGTCATTTTGAATTTTAGTATTATTATTCATCGTTATGGTTACGCCCGGATCTACGAACATCGCAAGATCGGTTGCGTTGGCAGTTTCGGTAATGTTGTGTTTTACTTGAATGATCGAGTAATCAAAATCGGTCACGTCTAACCCGCGGATGTCTTTGGTCGCATCGTTTACAGCTGTCGCAAAAGTACCTGAAGTTTTAGTAACGAAAGGCATTGGCGCTTCTTGTACTTTAATTACTTTATGGTTGTAGATTTTCATTCCGGTTCCAGAATCGATGCTAGGTGTAATTAGATTGTCGACAATATCATCTTTAAAAGCATCCATTCTATAGTATCTCAAAATATTTGAGTAAGGAACCCCTTCAATATCTTTCGCAACGATCGCACCTCTTACTTGTGAAGCATTGTTTTGAATCTCTTGATATACCATACGTTGAAATTGAGCATCTGTTAACGCAATATCAAATATCCTGAGCTCATCGATCTTACCGTTGAAATAGTTGTTGGCGGCACTTGGGTTTTTTCCTAACGTCAATGCGCTTGAAGCAATACTTCCCGTCGCGGTTCCGAAAGTTACCATAGCACCATTCAAATACAATTTAACTGTTGCGCCGTTATAAACCGCACCAACGTGATACCATTGCGATGTATTTAGCGCCACTGCAGTATGAGCCACCGTAGAACCATTTACGACAACTTCCAGATTTCTCGCACTGTTGATTCGCAATTGAAAGGTTGACGGACCTGCGACGATTACTCCTGTAGAAACGAATGCATTGTTCAAATCAACCCACGCCATCACGGAAGCATTACTTAAAGATCCTAAAGCTGTCGCATCTTGACCGTAATCATTTCGACCATCAAAATCTAAAAATAGTTTTCTGTTTAAATCCCTTGGAGAGCCGGTCGCAGCCGTATTCGTATCGAACGTATCAAGTATACCATCGCGATCAATATCGATTGTACCGTCTATTTTTCCGTCGTTATTAGCATCTAAGTTGCTATACAAACTTGTTTTTATGTCATTAATACCATCGGCATTGGAATCAAGTTGCAAATAATCGGCTATGCCATTAGCATTGGTATCTGATGCGTATGCTCTCGCTACGGTTCCATAAGTGGCGGTGTTGTCATATAAATTCAAAAGCCCATCCCGATCGGTATCAGCACCATCACCTTTTCCGTCACCGTTGATGTCGCCATCACCGTTGAATAGTCCACCTTCATCTACATCAAATATAGAATCATTATCACTATCTAAATCGATGTAATTAGGAATGGTATCGCCATCTGCATCCGGGATGAGGTAGGTTCCACCAGCAATCTGCGTATCAATGATATCATTGATACCGTTGGCATTCGTATCGCGCCAGTGTGCTGTGTTGGTTTTGTCGAAAGTAGAAGAATTGTTGCTGTATGCTTTGTATCCGGCTTCCTCAATATCCGGAATTCCATCATTGTCGTCATCCAAATCGATAATATTAACCACACCATCGCCATCCGTATCGATACATGCCTGATTGATCGTGATCTGAACATCATCGATAAAATTACCGATTGATGCACTTCCTGAAGCTGTATATCCAGCCTGAAAAGCCAATACAATTTGAGTTTGTCCCGCCGGTATAATATAAGTTCCCGAGTATAATCCCCATGCTGCAGTTCCGTCAACCATAGTTGCGACTGGCGCATTGGTTTGCGCTTCTAGTAAGGTTGAACCAAATCGCACAAAAGCTTGATCGACGCCATCTCTACCACGGTGCTTAATCGACCATGCGATGGTACCCGATGCACCATTCAAACAGAAAGTCTGGTATAAAGTTCCCGGAACGTTTGCATTCAATTCTGCAAATTGATTTCCTTGTGCAGCAGGAACTCCAAGGAATCCGGTACTCCATATCTCGATGAGGTTTTCGGGAGATGACTGCCATCCAGTGACATTAGCTGCAGGCATGATGCTATAAGTTGTTGCTCCTAATATTGGGCTAGTTACTTCAAAACTTCCGTTGGTAAAAGGATCAGTAAGACAGCTGCCACATTCGATTACGTCTGTAATTCCATCATTATCATCATCAGAATCCGAACCGTTGTTTACGCCGTCGCCATCGCTGTCGATATTGACACCTGTAGCAATAATGCTGAAGTCATAAGGGTTTTCATCGCTGTCGTTGTTGACAATATTTAATGTTGCTAAACGCACACCCACACCTAGTGGCGAAAATGTCACGGTGAAAGTCGTAGTGCTATTTCCCGCAACCGGAGAAACCGCTGGTGTAGTAACTGCAAATTCCGCAGCGTTGGGCCCTGAGAAGGCAATACTGCCAATGGTCAGCGCCACGTTTCCGGAATTCTGAATCGTGTAGGTTCTTGTAAAGGTTACATTACTGAAGTCGGTCCAATCTGTCGTAGTAGGCGTATTGTCGCCATCATTTATAGTTACTGCATTTCCTTGCACTGTTATTTCCTGTGCAATACCAGTTCCCTGAATGGTAAAGTCATATGGATTTTCATTATTGTCATCATTTGTGATTGATATTGTAGCGGTTCTCGTTCCACCAGCCGTTGGGTAAAAACTAACGATAAATGTTGTCGAACTACCGATGGCTACCGTACTTGAAGGCGCTGTGGTTACACTAAAATCTGCAGCATCGGCACCCGAAAAAGAGATTGGTCCAACATTTAGAATGGCAGCTCCCGTATTTCTTATGGTGAACGTTCTTGTCGTGTTGGTGGTGCTAAAGTCTGTAAAATCTGTTGTTGATGGGGTTGTATCACCGTCAACAATGGACGTTGCATTTCCCTGAACATCAATTTCAGGATTATTCACTGTTGCTACAACGGCCGTTCTTGGGGTAGATGAGCAACCGCTAAGGGTCATTGCCGAGGCATAATAAGTTGTCGTCGTAGAAATTGATGGCGTTGTCCAACTGTTTCCGCTTCCGATTGGTCCGCCGCCGACTAGCGTTGTATACCAAAAAACGCTGCCGAAAGAGCAAGTAGCGCCGAGGACCACTGTTCCGGTATTGATTCTTGAACCCGGTGTTGAACTGGTTATGGTTGGGGCCGGATTCACAGTCAACGTTATAGGATTTGATGTAGCTGATACGGGGCTCACACAAGTTGCGCTTGAAGTCATGACACACGTTATTACATCGCCGTTAGCCAACGTTGCGGATGAATAAGTCGGACTGTTGGTACCGACATTAGTTCCGTTCTTTTTCCATTGATAAATGGGTGTTGTTCCGCCATTTGTAGGTGTAGCGGTAAAAGTTTCGCTGATTCCAGCACAAGTTGTTGTGTTGGTAGCACTGATACTCACACTCGCTATAATATTAGGATTCACAGTCATCGTAATTGTGTTCGAAGTTGCCGGCGAACTTGTCAGACAAGGCGTTGCATTTGATGTCATCACACAAGTAACGGCATCTGCATTGACTAGGGCATTGTTTGAGTAAGTGGCACTATTGATTCCGACGTTGGTTCCGTTTAATTTCCATTGATAGCTTGGCGTTGTTCCACCATTTGTTGGTACTGCAGTAAAAGTTGTATTGATTCCGGCGCAGATTGTAGTCGAACTTGCACTGATACTGACACTTGCCGTTAGCATTGGATTGACTGTCATCGTAATCGTATTTGATGTGGCAGGAGAACCTGTTATACACGGCGTTACATTGGATGTGACTATGCAACTTATCGTGTTTCCATTGGTCAAAGCGTTATTTGAATAAGTTGAACTGTTGATTCCAACATTGCCTCCGTTTAATTTCCATTGGTATACTGGAGTTGTTCCTCCATTGGTTGGCGTTGCTGTAAAAGTTACATTGGCGCCCGCACAGATAGTAGTATGGGTTGCCACAATGCCGACACTTGCTGCTACATTTGCCGTTACTGTCATGGTAACAGTATTTGATGTTGCTGGAGAACCATTTAAACATGGCGTTGCATTCGATGTTAGGACACAAGTTACAGTGTTTCCGTTGGCCAGTGTACTATTTGAATAAGTGGCACTGTTTGTCCCTACATTGGTTCCGTTTAATTTCCATTGATAAACTGGCGTTGTGCCACCATTAATTGGCGTTGCAGTAAAATTTACATTGGTTCCCGCACATATTGAAGATGCACTTGCACTAATGTTAACACTTGCCGTCACATATGAATTTACGGTCATTGTTACCGTATTTGAAGTGGCTGGCGATCCTGTCAAGCAAGGTGTCGCATTGGATGTCATGACACAGCTAACAATATTTCCGTTGGTTAACAAGTTATTAGAGTAAGTTGCCGAATTGGTTCCGACATTGCTGCCGTTCAATTTCCATTGATATGTCGGATTGGTTCCGCCATTGGTTGGTGTTGCAGTAAAAGTTACATTCGTTCCCGCACAAATCGTATTAGCGGTAGCATTAATGCTTACACTAGAAGGTAAATTTGAATTAGCTGTAACATTAGTTGTATTAGAAGTGCTAATTGTACTGCTGCAACCTGATCCTGATGATAAGTTGGTGATTGTGACTGTTGTTGATCCAGAACTGAGTGCTGAAGTTGAAAAAGTTCCAGTTCCCGGGCTTCCTGCTGTAAAATCCATTGTAGCGGTGTTGCCTATAGCTGAAGTCGAACCAGATAAATTGTAAGTTACGTTATAAGTGCCACTTGGTAGCGATGTGGATCTCACTGTTACTATTGTTGAAGAAAGGCTGCAAATGGGGCCGCTATTTGAAGCAGCACTTGTTAATGCATAAGTCGGACATGTCCAGGTTAAAATTACTCTTCCATCTGCACCATCGCCCCCAATGGTATTAACTGTGGTTCTATCTGCACCACCACCACCACCACCACCAAGGCTTGATGTGTTCGAAGATCCATTGTTTCCAACAGAGCCTCCTGCGGCACCAGCTCCAGCCCCTGTTGGAACTGGAGTAGGAGCGTTTATTGTCGACCAAGATGTTGCTCCTGAAAGACCATTGCTAGCTGTTCCAGCTGAGGTGGCTCCTGGACCAGCATGACCGCCACTGCTATTTCTTCCAGTTCCACCGTTTCCACCACTAAATTTAGTAGTTCCTACGCCTGAAAGGGAAGATCCGCCATTACCTCCAATTCCGCCAGCACCCAATATAGGTGGATTACCGCCGGAACCGCCTTTCGCTAAAAGGGTTAAGATGGTGCTGAAATACGAGTCGCCGCCATTTCCGCCGATACCAGTTCCTCCAGTACCGCCGGCACCAACAATAACATCGTGTGATGATCCTGATGTGATAGCAATCGATGGATTTTTACTGTATGCACCGCCGCCGCCGCCGCCGGAACCATCTTCTGTTAAAGTGTTTCCGCCACCTGCGCCACCTGCTCCCCATGCTTCTGCCTGAACGGATGTAACGCCAGCCGGAACTATGAAGGTTCCAGACGTTGAATAAGTGATTGTATATTGAGAGTGACCTAAACTCGTGATCAATATTAGTCCGATAGCTAGTGCCACCTTTTTGTAACTTATTGTAATTGTTTCCATGTTTTTTCCCCCGAAAAAGTTATTTATTAAAAAGAATTATTCAACGGTTCAAAAGTATCTTATGAGTTTTAAAGCGCAAAACATTTTATCGATAAAATACATAAAAATACGATAAAACGCATATTTTTACATTTAATTAAAGTAAAATACTACAAAAAAACATGTTGTTTTCAATTGCCAAGGGTCTTTTATATATTTAACTTTAAAATGAGAGCCTAGAAAAAAAACAAAAATTGTAGTGGGATAGAAAACTGTGTAAAGGAGATTTTGACTAAAGGATCGTAATGCCGATGTCTATGGAAAAAAACAGCACGGTATAAATGAAAAAAGTCTTAAGTGATTTACTTAAGACTTAAATTTATGTAGCAAGGACGGGAGTTTAACCCGTGACCTCAGGGTTATGAATTTCATATTTTATGCCATTCAAACCCTTTATGTTATTAATATGTAGAAAATCGTGTACCGTTTCGGGTACTCAAATTAAGCCGCAATATAATCATTTTTTTAAATGATTCTTATTCCATTTCCTTTTTCATTAATTAAGTCGAAAGTTTCAATAAGTGAAATTTAATACTCTTACTTTATGAACTACAGATTATTATTTTTATCTAATATCTCTTTGCTACCAATGTTTGGATAATTTTCTTCTTTCTGTTTTTTGTTAGAATAAAAAATATTCCAAAACATTAAAAATAAATATACCGCAAAAATTACACCACCAACAATAAAAAAACTTATACTCATGGCTTTCTTCTTTGACGGATTGCAATTGCAAATAATAAGATTGTGCCTGGCCAATGGGCAGAATATAAAGCTTCATCTTGCCTCCCCATAAGTCCCAACGTAATAGAATATAGCATGCAAATAAATGCTAAAATTATTGGGTACCACTTTAAAACAAATAATTTCATAAAGTAAAGATTTTATACTACCAAAAGTAATCAATTAATTGTATAAAAAAATATTTAATTTTTGACAAAACATATTAATTTTTACTCTCAAGTCATGTCAAAATTTATTTTAAAACAGAGGATGACATGCGCCAAAATTTTAACGCATAATAGTTGTAAGTATGATACCAAAATACAAATTTATTATGCTACCAATCATAGCTATGAAATAATACGTGTTCTGAAGGGATGCAGCATAGTTGTTTAAAACATTTATTTTTTTAGCTATGTTATCTATAATTATTTCATTGTCCTCTAAAACTTGAAACAAGGAACTACAGTCTGCTCTTGTGTTATTTCTATTTCTAGCACTCGAATTAATCAGTACTTCATTCAAATAATCATTCATAACCTTTTTAGTTATGTGAGTTATTGGTTTGTTTTCATCTAATGACTTTCTGAATTTTCTAATTCTTAGTTCAAAGTTTTTATATGACGTATCTATAATTGTGTTCTTCTTTAAGTTTAAAGCAAATTCAAAAGCTTCTTTAATTGATAGAATTTCGGGTATTGCAATATTTTCTTTAGGTATTGCAATGGTTTTACTTGGGATTGCAATGTTTTCAGTAGGTATTGCAATGGTTTTACTCGGAATTGCAATGTTTTCTTTAGGAATTGCAATGCTAGTATTGTTTCCTTTAGAAGTTTCGGATTGCTTTCTGTCGAGTAGTTCTTCAATATTATTAGTAATATTAGGATTGAAACCTCTTTCAAGTAAAAATTCAAGTGCAATACTCATAGCATTCAAATATTCAACTCTTTCTTTTTTAGTCTTTAGCTTATTGGTATTTCCTTTGATGTTAGGCATTCTTTTTAGTTTGCCAGTTTTCGCATCTCTAAAACTATAGTATATATACCAACTTTTAGATAATGCTTTTACTTTTTCGGATTCACTAAGTTGATTCCCTAGCAGAATATTTACTCCACCAGTAAATATTTTTGGAACGGTAAAGTCTTTTTGTTTCAACAAGTTGAAGTGATTAATTGGGGAATAGTGTTCTAAATCGTGTACTAAATCGTGTACTTTTTGTAAATGTAAAAATATTTTAGACATAAAAAAAACCGTTTAGAGTACCTAAACGGTTGATTTCCTTACTTTCAATTTTGTAGCGAGAGGGAGATTTGAACTCCCGACCTCAGGGTTATGAATCCTGCGCTCTAACCAACTGAGCTACCTCGCCGATGGTGGTAATTGCGATACCGCAATGCGGGTGCAAATATAAAACTTAAATCATACGTTGCAAATTTATAATGAGAAAAAAATTATTTAAAAAAATCCTTTTTTTTTGGACGATTATTATATATATTTCCAAAAAATTACCGCCTACAATGGAATTAAAATTACGTTACGAACTAGAATTTCCTATCAACTCCTCTCCTCAGTTGCTATATCAGTATATATCAACACCTTCTGGATTGCAGGAGTGGTTTGCGGACAATGTCAATTCTCGGGGTGAGTACTTTACTTTCATATGGGATGACTCGGAAGAGAATGCGCGTTTGTCATCTAAAAAAACAGGAGAGAAGATTAAATTTCGTTGGATTGATGATAATAAAAAAGATACGGATTACTTTTTTGAGTTGCGGATACTCGAAGATGAGATTACGAAAGACGTTTCGCTAATGATTATCGACTTTGCCAAAGAAGACGAACTCGAAGAAGCAAAACTTCTTTGGGAAAACCAGATATCAGACCTTAAACATGTTATCGGATCTGTATAATATATAATGATATTAAACTTATATTTGCCCTAATTTAATTAGGGTTTTTTTATGGTCAATTTTAATGGATTGCTAGTTGCATCCGAAGAACATTCATGGTCTAACAATCGGAGTTTCCTCTATGGAGACGGCGTTTTTGAAACTTTAAAAGTAAGTAACCACAAAATTCTCTTTCTCGAAGATCACTACTTTCGTTTAATGGCAAGCATGCGTATCTTGCGTATGGAAATCCCGATGAACCTCACAATGGAATTTTTCGAAGAACAAATCCTCAATACCGCAAAAGCGAACCAATGTTCCGATTCTGCAAGGATTAGGATGACAGTGTATCGTCACGAAGGCGGGTTTTATTTACCGGAAACCAATGAAATCAGCTACATTATTCAAGTGACGCCAATGGAGACAGAAGATTACTTGTTTGAAGCAATTCCTTATGAAGTCGATTTGTATAAGGATTTCTATATTTCAAAGCAATTGCTATCATCGCTCAAAACGACCAATAAAATAATTCATATTACAGGAAGCATTTTTGCAAAAGAAAACGGATTACAGAATTGTATTTTATTAAACGAGGAAAAAAATGCCACGGAAGCGCTACAAGGTAATATCTTTATGTTGCTAGACAATAAACTGATTACGCCGCCAATTTCAGATGGTTGCTTGAATGGCATAATGCGGAAAAATATTATTTCCTTGGCAAAATCAATTGAAAATATTCATGTGGTAGAGACTTCAATTTCTCCATTTGATCTTCAGAAAGCTGACGAAATTTTTATCACCAATGTAATTCAAGGAATTCGATCGATCACACGATACAGGAAAAAAGGATACGGCACAAATTTGGCGCAACGGTTAATTGATAAGTTAAATGATTCGATTCAAAAAGATTAATTCAGCAACGGATTTTCTGGCGCATTCGACCAAATAATGTAGTCACCACCAAGTTCTAAGATTTTTTCTTTCCAGAAATCAGTCGTTGATTTGCCAATTATTTTATTCTCATAAAGGTTTTCAGCCAGTATCCAGGAATTTGATTTCATTTCATCCTCCAATTGCTGGGCTTCCCAACCGGTGTATCCTAAGAAGAAACGGATATTGTCTTTTTTAACTTGACCCGTGTTGATGAGATTTCTAGTTAACTCAAAATCACCGCCCCAAAAAATCCCATTCGAAATTTCGACGCTATTGGTGATCAGATGCGGAATGTTGTGAATGAAATAAAGATTATCCTGCTCTACGGGACCGCCATTGTAGATTTTAAAATTAGCCTCAACATCAGGAACAAGATCATTAATTGTGTATTTTAAAGGCTTATTGATAATAAATCCAACGGAACCCTCGTCATTATGATCTGCCAATAATATCACGGAGCGATTGAAAGATAAATCCCCAATTATAGAAGGCTCAGCAATAAGCAAATGTCCTTTTTTTAATTTTTCTGATATCATTTGAATCGCAATTTTTATTAAATTTAATAATAAAATTTTTAAATAAACAAATATATTTCGAATTATATAAAAAAAAAGTCCCCAAAATGGAGACTTTTAATTTATATTTTATAAACTTTTATTAGTTTACTGAACCTTCTAAATCTGCACCAGCTTTAAATTTTACAACATTCTTAGCAGCAATTTTGATTGTTTTTCCAGTTTGTGGATTTCTTCCGTCTCTAGCAGCTCTTTTAGATACTGACCAAGATCCGAAACCTACTAAAGATACTCTTCCGCCTTTCTTCAAAGTACCACCTACATTACCTAAAAATGATTCTAAAGCCAATTTAGCAGCAGCTTTTGTAATTCCTGCGTCAGCAGCAATAGCATCGATTAATTCTGATTTGTTCATAATAATAGTTATTAATTGTTGGTTAAACATTATGTTAATTAAAACAAATTTAATAGGAATTCCTTACTGCGCAAGACTTTTGACGTGTTTTTCACCGATTTGTTGATAAATCGATTGTTTTGTTGATAAAGGAAGTTGTTTTTGTCGGTTTTCTTCTTATTTCAATGTTTCCGCGACCTAACAAGCGTAAGCTTTTTCTGAAAACGCAATTCCGTTGAGCAATTCCGAAGCATTCATTTTTTTCTTTCCCGGAAATTGCAAAGCGTATATTTTGAGATATCCATCTGAGATGGCAATCGTCATATCTTTTTTGGTAGTGGTGATTTTCCCGATTGATTCTTGATGCTGTTCAGCAATGAATTTCGCTTCGTAGATCTTCACGTTCCGTTCCTGAGCGTCGTCCTTGAAATAGCACCAAGCCGCAGGGTAAGGCGAAAGTCCGCGAATCAGATTGTGAATTTGTTTGCCAGATTTCGTCCAATCGATTTTGCAATTGTCTTTATTTAATTTGAACGCCGTTTTCAAATCTTTCGATTCCATTTGAATTTTTGTATCTAAATTGCCGTTTTCAATCAACGCTAAAGTTTTAACAACTGTTGAACTTCCGACTTCCATCAAACGGTCATGCAACTGTCCGGCATTTTCTTCCTCTGAAATCGGAATCTCCGCATTCAAAATCATGGCGCCCGTATCGATCTTGTCATCAATGAAAAAAGTGGTGACGCCTGTTTTAGATTCACCATTAATAATCGCCCAATTGATTGGTGCTGCACCACGGTAATCGGGCAGCAGTGAGGCATGCAGATTAAATGTTCCGTATTTTGGCATTTCCCAAACTACTTTAGGCAACATCCTAAACGCCACAACCACTTGAAGATTGGCGTTCAAAGCTTTTAATTCCGCTAAAAAGGTGTCATCCTTCAAGTTTGTCGGCTGCAACAGCTGCAAATTTTTCTGCAGCGCATAGTCCTTTACTGCTGAATATTTTATTTTCTGCCCGCGACCTGCGGGTTTATCAGGCGCCGTTATGACACCGACCACTTCGTAGTTGTTTTTCAAAATCGAATCCAGAATGCCGACGGCAAATTCGGGCGTTCCCATAAATACAATTTTCAATGCTTCCATTATTTTTTTAAGGTGTATTGGTTGTTGGGTTTTAAAACGATAATTTCGTTTTCCATCAACATTTGAAGCGCAAAGATAATATCCTTCGACGCAAACGCCATATTTTTTTCCATTTCCCTTGAATTTAAATCTGCTGATTTCAATACTTCCAGAATTTCTTTGACCACGAGATGCATATCTGTTGTAACTTTGTTTTTTGAAATACAATACGAGCAAACGCCACAAGCTTTCGAATCCTTTTCGCCAAAATAATCCAACAATAATCTGCTCTTGCAAGTGTTCGTATTGTTTACATAATGCAGCACAGATTCCAATTGTTCGATTTTTAAGTGGTTCTGGTGCTCTAAATATTTTGCGATTCGGTTGATCGTTTTCTCATCTTCACGCACTTCATTAAAAACCAAAACAGCATCATTGTTTTTTGATGTATAGGCAATAATTTCTTTTTCATTTAATTTTTTCAAAACCTGATTCACTTCAGCTTCTGCACGATTTGATTTTTTTGCAATTAATGCGAGATTGAAAGCCGTCGGCATATCATAAATTCCTGGATAGGTCCGTACGATCGATAGCATGATTTCTTCATCATTAGGATTTAAACTCGTATAGCGGATAACCTCTTTCGACGGAATCAAAAACTGCATCGTAATCTTTTCATTAAATTCCTGAGACAAGGTCACAATACCTTGCCGGTCTAGAAACTGGATCGCATTGTAGGTTTTCAATGTCGGAAATCCGTATTTGGAACAAAAAGTATTCAAATTAAAAGTAAACACTTCATTGATACCTTCACCATATGCAATCTGAAAGTAGTTGCAAAGCTTGACGTATATTTCCAAAAGGAACTTTTTGTCTGGCAAAAGATGAATCGATTGGTCTTTTGCCTGAAAAATATCGGACGGGCTCGACAACAATACGGCAAACGCTTTCTCTCCATTTCTCCCGGCGCGTCCGGCTTCCTGATAATAGTTTTCTAAATTTTCGGGAAGCTGCATGTGAATTACGGTTTTTACATTCGCCTTGTCGATACCCATTCCAAAGGCATTCGTAGCGACGATAATCTGTACCGCTTCGTTCATCCACAATTGCATGTTTTTGTCTTTTTCCTTTGAGGTTAATCCACCGTGATAATGAGTGGCTTTGAACCCTAAAGTTTGCAGCTGTGTGGCAATATCGAGACAAGATTTGCGATTGCGTACATATATAATAGACGGCTCGGGGTTTTTGCGTAAAATCTGCTCAGCGCGAAATAGTTTGTCTTCAACTTCAAAAACCATATAAGCAATGTTGTCGCGCGCGAATGACTTTCGGAAAACAACAGGTTGCTCCAAGCCCAATTGTTGGATAATATCGGTTTCAACTCTTGGTGTTGCCGAAGCAGTCAATGCTACAAACGGCACTTTTGGAAAATGTGATTTGAGTTGCGAGATTTTAAGATACGAAGGGCGGAAGTCATGTCCCCATTGCGATACACAATGCGCTTCGTCGATTGCAATCAGATTGATTGGAAGATTTTTAATACGTTCTAAAATCCAGTCGGATTCTAAACGTTCGGGAGAAAGATATAGGAATTTGTAATTTCCAAATTGACAATTATCAAGCAGGTCGATCATTTCTTCAGTTCCGATGCCGCCAGTCAATGCGATCGCTTTGATATCAAGTTTTTGGAGATTCGCTACCTGATCTTTCATTAGCGCTACCAGCGGGGAAATAATCAATCCCATGCCCGGATTCATCAACGCCGGAATCTGAAAACAAACTGATTTTCCGCCACCAGTGGGCATTAAGGCAAAAGTGTCTTTACCTTCAAGAATAGCGTTGATGATTTCTTCTTGAGGCGTCCGAAAGGTTTCGTGTTTCCAATATTTTTGGAGGATTTGTATGGCGTCAGACATCATTTTTTTGGTTAAGATTTACACAACAACAAATTTAAGGAATTAAAATTTAGATTTTCTGCAACATAATTTTACATTAGATGATTTCGCACTATCCTCTTTTTGTCGAAATCATTAACTATTGCTTTTGAAAATTAACAATTTAGAATGGCGCTTACAGTTTAATTATTAAGTTTGTAACAAATTTAATAAAATTACTATGAGCATTTTATTTAAACTAAGCATCTGTGCGGCCGCTATTGTATTGTTTAGCTGCAGTCGTGAAAATGATTATATAGCGCCACAAGAGCGAAAAATAGATACAACAATAAATTCTCGTCCGTCTCGTCCTATTGTAAATAGCGAGATTACTATAGGTAATCAAATCTGGATGAAAAAAAATCTTAATGTTAGCCGCTACCGAAATGGCGACATTATCCCGGAAGTACAAGATCCAAACGTTTGGTTTTCGCTGACTACAGGAGCATGGTGTTACTATAATAATGACCCCGCTTATGGCGCAATATATGGTAAATTATACAATTGGTATGCCGTCAACGACCCTCGTGGATTGGCCCCACAGGGATGGCGAATTCCATCAACCTCAAATTGGCAGACCTTGACAGCATTTTTAGGCGGTCCTGGCATTGCAGGAGGAAAAATGAAAAGTACATCACTTTGGGCAGCACCCAATACCGGAGCAACTGATATTGTTGGCTTTTCAGCGCTCCCGGCGGGTCGGCAATTGTATTACGGCGTGCCTGCTGCAAACCTGCTGGGATGTACCTTTTGGTCTGCAACATCGAGTGAGAGTTACAATGCCAATAGTATCAAACTAATTCACAATTCGGAAGGAGCTACCTATGATGCCGAAGATAGGGCATACGGTTTTTCTGTAAGATGCGTTCGGTAGAAATTGGTATTTCACGTCTTTCGAAAGCGTCTACTCAAGTATTCTCAGCTACATTTTGAATTGTAAAAAGCACTTGCTTAAACTGTATTTTAAAATTGAAAATCCAATTTTTGTGAAGGTAAACCAAGTTTTGGATATTATAACTTCTTATCGAGTTGGTTTAAAATAAATGAAATCCTATTGGATACACTTTCCTTAGGAACCTCAATCAATTCATAGCCGTAATTGTGATAAGTCTCCGTCAAATGGTCGAAAATCAATTTGGCTTGCTCGTAGTTTTCGTAACGCTCGTCATCACTGGCGTATATTTCTTCCCAAGGCGGAAGAATGAAGATTTTGGTGTACCGATGCTCCTTACACGCAACGTCGAAAAAAGCCGGATAACTGTCGCCAATGTAATGCATATATGCTAATATATCGGGAATGCCACGATCTAAAAACACGAAATCGTGTGGCTCGTTTAGTGCATTTTGGTATTGTTTTCTTCGGCCTTCGAGTAGTAATTCGCTGAACAACAATGGCTTTTCGAGAAACAGTTGCTCGATGCCCTGCTTTTTGGCTTCCATCGTAACTTCGCGCGAGATTTCGGGATAACAACAGTATCCTTTTTCTGTTAAACCGTCAATAATTGTGGTTTTTCCGGTACCTGGTCCGCCGATAATTACAATGATGTCTTTTGCCATTTTTGAGCAATAAGGCGCAAACTTACTCAATCTAATCGGTATTTAAAAAAATGATTGACGTTAAAAATAACGAAATGAAGAAAATCCTAAATCGTATATCTGAAAATCCAAAACCAATACTGTATATTTGCTCTTATTTTTTAAGATTTAGAATGGACAAGAAGACTGCAGCGTTTTATGAAAGATTGAAAGCAGAGCTTGATATCAACAACCCGGTTTGGCCAGCGGAATATTTATTCAAATTTATTGTGCCAACGGATCACGAAAAGATTCAAAAAGTGGAAGATGCATTCAACTGCCTTGGCGCTGTAATCAAAACCACTAAATCAAAAACCGGCAAATTCACCAGCATTTCCATCGATGTGCAAATGAAAAGCGCTCAGGAAATTATCGACAAATACTTAGCAGTGTCTACCATAGAAGGCATTATTTCCCTATAAATTATGAATTCAAAATACATCAAAGAAAACGCGAATGATGTCGTGCATCACTTGGAATATAATTCTGAAAGACAGCATCTGATTATTCCAGAATACGGACGCCACTTGCAAAAACTCATCGATCAGGCTACCGAGGTTCAGGATCGTGAAGAACGCAACAAAATCGCCAAATACATCATTCAGGTTATGGGTAGTTTAAACCCGCATTTGCGCGATGTTCCTGATTTTCAGCATAAGTTGTGGGACCAGATTTTCATCATGTCCGATTTCAGACTCGACGTAGATTCTCCTTATCCGATTCCGTCCCGCGAAGTTCTGGTATTGAAACCAGATCCTCTAAATTACCCTCAGAATTTTCCAAAATACCGTTTCTATGGCAACAACATTAAGTATATGATTGATGTTGCAGACCAATGGGAAGATGGTGAACTCAAAGACGCTTTGGTGAAAGTGATCGCGAATCACATGAAGAAGTCCTACTTGAGTTGGAATAAAGATACCGTAACCGATGCTGTAATTTTTGAGCACCTTTTTGAATTGTCCGACGGTAAAATTAACCTCATTCAAAGCTCCGAAGAATTATTGAATACGACCGATTTAATGCGTACGAACAAACGCGTATCGAATAAGATCATGCCCGCGGGACAGCAGAAAATTCAAAGTAATAAAAATAAAATTGGAAAGCCCAAGCCTTTTCAGAAGAAAAATAATAATCCGAAATAGATACTAAGGTTCTAAGTGCAGGAGGTGCTAAGTCATTTCACAAACCTTAGAGCCTTAGTTCCTCAGAACCTTAGAACCTCAAGAAATGGGAACTTTTAAAATAGAAGGAGGCATTCGCCTTAAAGGAGAAGTCAAGCCACAAGGTGCGAAAAACGAAGCGCTGCAAATTTTGTGTGCCGTATTATTGACACCTGAGAAAGTAACAATCAATAATATTCCTGATATTATCGACGTCAATAAACTCATCACTTTATTAGGAAATTTGGGAGTCAAAATCCAAAAAAACGAACAAGGGTCGATTACGTTTCAGTCGGATGAAGTTGATGTAGACTACCTCGAAACCGAGGCGTTCAAAAAAGAAGGCGGTTCACTCCGAGGTTCCATCATGATTGTTGGTCCACTTTTAGCGCGATTCGGAAAAGGATACATTCCAAAACCCGGCGGTGACAAAATCGGAAGACGCAGACTCGATACCCATTTTGAAGGATTCATCAATCTTGGGGCTAAATTCCGTTACAATCGTGAAGATCATTTTTATGGTGTTGAAGCGCCAAACGGACTCACTGGAGCAGACATGCTTTTAGACGAAGCCTCCGTAACCGGAACTGCAAACATCGTAATGGCTGCGGTTTTAGCCAAAGGAACAACAACCGTTTACAATGCGGCTTGCGAGCCTTATTTGCAACAGTTGTGTAAAATGCTGAATTCTATGGGCGCGAACATTAAAGGTGTCGGTTCTAATTTATTAACCATAGAAGGCGTTGAAAAATTGGGTGGTTGCACGCACAGAATTCTTCCTGATATGATTGAGATCGGCAGCTGGATTGGTCTGGCAGCGATGACGAGAAGTGAGATTACAATTAAAGATGTAAGCTGGGATAATTTGGGCGTGATTCCAAGTGTATTTAGAAAACTGGGGATTACCCTTGAAAAGAGAGGCGACGATATCTACATCCCGACGCATGAGAATTACCAAATCAAAACTGATATTGATGGTTCGATTCTGACCATTGCCGATGCACCCTGGCCCGGATTCACTCCGGATTTGTTAAGTATCGTTTTAGTGGTAGCGACCCAAGCGGGCGGCGATGTACTAATCCACCAGAAAATGTTTGAAAGCCGTTTGTTCTTTGTCGATAAGCTAATTGATATGGGTGCGAAAATTATGCTCTGCGATCCGCATCGTGCAGTGGTTATGGGACATGATTTCAAATCGCAACTTAAAGCTACAACGATGTCCTCACCAGATATTCGGGCGGGAATCTCACTGCTAATCGCCGCGTTGTCTGCAAAAGGTACGAGTACAATTCAAAATATAGAACAAATTGACCGCGGTTACGAACGCATCGATGAACGATTACGGGCATTGGGTGCGAATATCGTTCGCGAATAAATAAAATAAAAGGCTCGCAAAAACGTAAAGGCGCAAAGTGAATCTATATTTTCTTTGCGCCTTTGCAACTTTGCTAGAGATTAAATAAAAAATTATGCAGCACAAAGCCAAATCAATTCGACCGTTTATTGGATCGAAAGACTTTAACCTTTCTAGGAGTTTCTACCGCGACTTGGGTTTTCAGGAAAATGTGATATCACACAATATGTCGTATTTTCAAACAGAGGGGTTCGGGTTTTATCTGCAAGATTATTATCTTCAAGATTGGATCGACAATACGATGGTTTTTATGGAGGTTGACGGTGTGGAGCATTTTTGGAATCAACTGCAAGCATTAAATTTAACAACGAAATATGACACTGTAAAGTTAGTTCCTGTAAAGCATCTGGATTGGGGTAAAGAATGTTTTGTTCATGATCCAAGCGGGGTGTTGTGGCATTTTGGAGAATTTCATAAATAGATGCATCAATGACCAACGAACAAACAGCCATCAAGGCGACTTATTTCAGCATCATCGGAAATACTTGCCTTGCGATCATTAAGGGCGTGGCAGGTATTTTCGGAAATTCCTACGCATTGATCGCCGACGCGATCGAATCAACTACCGATATTTTCGCCTCATTCTTGGTGTTATTCGGAATCAAATATTCAAACAAACCTGCTGACGATAATCACCCGTACGGGCATGGGCGCGCGGAACCGTTAATTACGTTTTTAGTCGTTGGCTTTCTGATCACTAGTGCAACGATTATAGCTTACGAAAGCATCAAAAATATTCAGACGCCGCATGAGTTGCCAAAAAAATGGACACTCATTGTGCTCGGTATGATCATCTTGTGGAAAGAATATTCGTTTCGGGTGGTGATGAAAAGGAGTAAGGAATCAAACAGCTCTTCTTTGCGCGCGGATGCTTGGCACCACAGAAGCGATGCTATTACTTCCGTAGCTGCTTTGATCGGAATTGCGATTGCAATATTTCTCGGGAAAGGTTACGAAGCCGCCGATGATTGGGCGGCACTTTTCGCTTCCGGTTTCATTATGTATAACTGCTACAAGATTTTCAGACCCGCTTTAGGTGAAATCATGGACGAGCATTTATATGATGATTTGATCGGTGAGATTCGTAGCGTCTCATTCCTTGTAGACGGCGTCATCGAAACTGAAAAGTGTTTTATCCGAAAAGCGGGCATGAAATACCACGTTGATCTGCACGCTGTTGTTGATGCCAATATCACCGTAAAAGCTGGACATGATATTGCGCATTTGTTGAAAGATACTTTAAGGGATAAAATCCCGGAATTGGGTCATGTGCTGATTCATATTGAACCGAACGATTATTAAATTGTTCGGCGGTTCTGCTGAAATCTGCGGTTTTATTCTAGGATATTTAAAAATTTCAAGCCAAAAATGACGCCATCTTCCTGACGTCCGTTTTGGTACGAATGAATATAATCGATCCTGAAAATCTTAAACTTGCCAAAACCTAAATTATCGAGTCCAACCGTATATTCGTGATACGGACTGCGTTTCGGAACCGATAAATTGTGATAACCCAACACCAATGACGAATTAAGTTTGTTGAGCAGCGGGATTTTATTGATGATATAGCCGTTGTCATTGTGCTCGGCATGGAATTCAAAATACGAATCATTGGTGCTCGCAGCATAATACGGCAGCAAATTAAACACGTTTAAGTAACGTTCGTCTTTTCCAACATAGGTTTGGTTTCCGTTGAAATGTTTGTAGTCTACGAAGGAAATCGATTTGGCATTATATAATTTCCCCGCTTTGGCATTGAGTTCCAAATTTCCTTTATTGCCCAGCGTAATATCATAGGTAATCCGCGAATGGATGTGATTGAAGTTGTAATTGTCTTCATTGCCTGCAAATCCCTTTTCATAGGTCAAATAAAACACAGGATACTTGTTATTCTGCAGATTGTATTTCCCGTCAGGGCGCGAGAAATACTGCTGTCCAAAATTGACCTGCGCCGTCAGATAGCCATTGACTAAATTGTGTTTATCAATAATCGGTGTGATTTCATCTTCGGGTAGCAAAGGATTATTCGAAGTAAAATCTTTGTCTTTATTAATGATGACATGATCGGTCGTGTTGAAAACAGGTTTTCTTTCAGAATAAGCCAATCCGGCATCGAGTGTCAATCCGTTAAATATTTCTCTTTTGAAACAAGCATTGATGAAGTTGCGTTCGTATAATTTCATGTAATTGTCTTTGAAGAAAAGCGTGCTGACCGTATTGATAATCTTGCCAATCGGGTTGCTATAATTGAACTGTGCGAGCTGGCTTCCGGCTGCCAATCGGATTTCACTTTGATTCACATTGCTGAATTTATTGACGAAATTCAAGTAGCCTCGAAATTGCTCTTCCGATAATCCGTAGTCAAAATTAGCTTCCAATATTGAAAAAGTTCTGGTTTCAATATCCCGTTTGGTATAGGTAAGGTTGGTATTCAAATCCCAACCTTGAACCGTGTTGTAGCTGATGCCTTTGATGAGTCCGCCAAAATCGAGCGTCCATTTTCTAAACGAATTTTCATATTCATATCCCATAATGGCATCGCCGAGACTGAATTTGTTCTTTTTCGCATCCACCGAATCTAAATAGACTTTTGATTTTTTCTTGGTCTGCAGCAGGTCTTTCTTCAGATAGTCGGTGGTTTCTTCACTGGTTAGCGGCACTGGGCGCGACGCATTCCAAAAGTCATCATCTTTTTTATTGGCGTCTTTTTCAAAGGTTAATACTTCATTGGTAAATGTCCGCTTATTGAATTGCTGTTGTAACTCATAATTTGAATACACATACGTGAAACGACCCGAAATATTGATGCCTATCATACCGGCAATGAAATCTAAAGTCTGCGTATTTTTCATCCAGGTTTTAGTACCGCTGTTGTAAATGAAGTTTTGTTTTAACGTAAGCGAAGTCATGGCGGGCATCTGAATCTGATCGCCTTTTACGGTAAGATCTATCGCATAAATGGCCCAACTGTCCTCTACTATATATAGGTAACCGTCCATCACGGGTTCACTTGTGCGCCTTGGGGTGACTTTAATTTTGTTGATTTGAATTGCATTCTCGTTGAAGAACGTGCCCTCGAGTTTATACTTATAATAATTGAACGCGTTGTCAGCGATCGGCGAAACGACATTGCGTTGGAAAGGAAGGTAGTTGTCGTAGAAATCGAAGTTTGCTGAAGCTGCGTTATTAAAGCTATAGCCGTTGTCTTTGCCACTAACTTTCGAAGCCACAATGACTTCTTTTAATTTATCAGGTTTTTGATACGTAATTTTGGAAACCGTTTCCGAAAGGTAGAGAATGCCGCTTCTAGTCGAATCGAGCACTTCATCAAAATTATCGAACTTTTGACCTAGTATTTTTTTCGGTGCGTCTTTGATTCTGAAAATCCCACGCGAATAAAAATCGGCTTTGAGGTTATTGGCGGCTTCTGAATTGTCTTTTTTGTGTGCGATTGCATTTCGGATTACTTCGTTGGCAGGATTATTTTTTTTATCGATCACGACGTCATTTAACACGATGTTCTCTTCGAGCATTTGGATATCGCGGATTTTCAGTGATTTTTCAGAAACAAACTTGAGCTTTTGACTTTTATACCCAAGATATTGAAACACCAAAACATAAATGCCGGGCTTGGCTTCAAGATAATATTCGCCGGCGTCATTGGTTGTTGTGCCGATATAAGTATTTTCAATATGAATCGAGACCGCTGCTAACGGATTCCCGTTTTCATCGGTGACTTTGCCTTTGATCTGTGCAGAATTTGAAATTGAAAATAAAGCAACGATCAGAATTAATAAGTTTTTCATGGCGTTTAAAGATTTTGAAAGGGTTTATTTGAGGAATGATTGCAGTGCCAACTGATAACTATCGAGCCCGAAACCAATGATGATACCTTTAGCGTAGGCTGATATAAACGATTGATGCCGAAATTCTTCCCTAGCGAATGTGTTCGAAATGTGCACTTCAATTACGGGTGATGTTATGGCTTTGACAGCGTCGCCAATTCCAATGGAAGTATGGGTGTAAGCAGCTGCATTCAGAATGATGCCGTCATGGGTAAAACCGACTTCCTGAATTTTACTAATGAGTTCGCCTTCTATATTGCTTTGAAAATGCGATAACTCGATATTTTGGAATTTTAGCTGGAGTGTTTTGTAATAATCATCAAATGATTGATTGCCGTATATATTGGGTTCGCGTTGCCCGATGAGGTTGATGTTTGGACCGTTGATAATGATTATTTTCATTGCCGTTTTGTTTTATTAGATACAAATTAAGCGAAAATTAACCCACAGTTTTAATGAGGCGTCAAATAATTCAAGTCTGTAGTTATATATTAAGGTATGTTTTATTGAATATTACATAATTTAGAAATTAATAATATCTTTTTGGTATAGCTATCCACAATTAATTTGAAACGGTCTTATCAGTTTTTTAAAGCTCATAGTGCAAATCTCAATATCTACAAAGAAAATTGTCGTTAGGTTGCTTATTCGCATATTTGTATTCTTTTTATTAGCATATTGAAACTATTGACCCAAACATATTGATTTTTTCGCGCTAGGATTCAGTGATTTAACAAGAGAAGTTATCCCTAAAAACCCACAATAAAGCAGGTTATTAACAAAATAAATCATCATTGTTAATAAATTAGTTAACAACTCAAATTTCATCTATTAAAGGTTTTTGCAGCGTTCATGTAAAATCGATAATGATGTAATATTGGCGGTTAAAATTCGATAAACAAGCACCCTCACTATTTTAAATCCCATTGTTTATGGTGCGTAGGGATGTATTTTTTTCACTTTTATTTGGCGATCTAATTTGACTTACACTGGTGATTTAACAAGCTGTTTGGTGCAGAATTTTTAAATTTAAGCGTTAAGTTTTACACGCAAAACAAAAAAAAAACGTCAAAAATTTTTTTTTTAACAATTTATCCTATCTTTGCTGCATTAATTTTAAACAAAACAATAACATGAAAAAAATTATTTTATCAGCTGTAGCGATTTTAGCATTTGGATTTGCTAACGCACAAGACAAAAAAGAAGGTGGAGCAGGTTTAGCTTCTGGAGACCTTTACTTAAGCGGTACATTTAACATCTCTAGCGATACTCAAGGAGATGCTAAAGATAGTGGCTTTACAGTTGCTCCAGGAATTGGATACATGCTTACTGACAATTGGGCTTTAGAAGGTTCAATACTTTACACTTCTGCAAAAGAATCTGATGCTTTAGGGAATGATACATTAGATCAGTCAGGATTTGGTGTTGGTGTTGGTGCTAAATATTACTTTACACCAGCAAATGCATTCTCACTTTCTTTAGGAGGTGAATTAGCGTATGCAATGCTTACTGACAAATCATTGGTTCCTGGTGGAGACGATGAAAAAGTTACAGTAATTGGTTTGAATGTTCCTGTAGGTTTGCACTACTTCGTTTCTGACAACTTTGCAATCACTACTGAGTGGGGTGGTTTAAACTACACTTCTGCGAAATCAGATGCTGATGGTGCTGATGCTGCAAACTCTTTGAACTTAGGACTTGATATGTCTTCAATCAGTTTTGGTTTGATCTACAAACTATAATCTTTAGTACATAGAGAAAAGAAACCACGCCATTGGCGTGGTTTTTTCTTTTATAAAACTTGTATAGTATCGACTTAATTCTATATTTGCTGTAACTAAATTCAAAATCTAAAATTATGAAGAAAATTATTTTGACTATTGCCGCGATATTTGCGTTTGGTCTGGTTAACGCCCAAGACGGAATGTCTTTCGGACTTAAGGGTGGTTTGGATTTGGTGTCTTTTAAATCGGACGGTGGCTCAGAAAGTCTGACCGGGTTTTTTGTTGGTGGTCTTCTTGAATTTGGAATTTCCGATCAATTTAGATTGCAGCCGGGTGTAAATTATCACTCCGCTTCAAAAACCGTTGCTGGTGAAAAGCTGAAAGCTGATTTTGTAAGTGTTCCCGTTTTGGTTAAGTATGAAATTGCGGAAAAATTCCATTTAATGGCAGGTCCAGCGTTATATTACAGTTTAGAGTCCGAAGATGAGGATAAGGCAAGATTCAATTTTGAAGTAGGTGCTGCCTATGACATCACAGAAAATTTCTTTGTGGAACCAAGATATTCGGTAGGTGCAACTGGTGAAACTAAAGTAAGTCACATATTAGTTGGTGTTGGATATAAATTTTAATAACAACTTTGGAATACAATCTAACCTCTCAACCGAGAGGTTTTTTTATGGCCCAAATTATCCGTTCTTTGTAGTATGAATTGGAATTCGTACATCAAGAGTTATCAGTCTTATTTGAAGATTGAACGCGGTTTGTCTAAAAACACAATCGAGAATTATACTTTCGATATCGAGCGGTTGTGTCAATATCTACTTCAAAATGGGATCGAAATTTCACCCGTTAAAATTACTGAAGAAACATTGCAACAGTTCATTTATCATATTGCAAAAGAAGTCAATCCGAGATCTCAGTCTAGGATTATTTCAGGATTGAAGAGCTTTTTCAGCTATTTGATTTTCGAGGATTATAGGAATGACAATCCTTTAGAATTGATCGAAGCGCCTCGAATTGGGCGCAAGCTACCCGATACCTTATCGCTTGCAGAAATAGACAATTTGATCGCTGCGATTGATCGCACCTCCTATGAAGGAGAGCGCAATCGTACGATGCTTGAAACGCTGTATAGTTGTGGTCTGCGGGTGTCCGAACTGATAACTTTAAAAATTTCGGACCTTTTCTTTGATGAAGGTTTTATTAAAATTACGGGTAAGGGCAATAAGCAGCGCTTTGTTCCAATAAGTCCTTTTACGCAGCAATACATTGAATTGTATCGAAATGAAATCCGAAATAAAGTTACGATTCAAAAAGGTTTTGAGGATACGTTATTTTTAAATCGACGTGGCAAGCAATTGACTAGAGCTATGATTTTTACGATTATTAAAGATCTCGTCTTCAAGACCAATTTAAAAAAAACGATTAGCCCGCATACTTTCCGGCACTCATTTGCGTCTCATTTATTAGAAAACGGTGCCGACTTAAGATCGATCCAATTGATGCTGGGACACGAATCAATTACGACCACAGAAATCTATGTACATCTAGATCGCAAACATTTAAGCCAGATTATGAATACTTTTCATCCTAGAAAGTAGTATATAAATCTTACAAAAAATGTTAAATATTGTATTTTATCCGATTAAAATGTATTTTATCGATTTTATTATTTATGTTTGACATCGCTATCAATTAGCATTCGACCCAATTTGTCCCAACCAATTGTATCAAACATGAAAACCTACAATGCTGATTTTAAAATTCTTGAAGAAAGGAATAGTTTATATAAGAAGTTACTGTTCCAGTCGCCAGACTTAATTTTTCAATTCTCGATTGCTAGTAATGGAATTCTCACGTTCCCGTTTATGAGTAAATCAGTCATTACCCATTTTGATCTGAATATTGACGAAAAGAACAAAGACCCTTACACCGTCTTAAAAAGTAGAATCCATGCCGACGACTTTCCTCAATTTTTAAAATCAGTATTCGAAGCCAAGTCGACTCTTAAAGATTGGAAGCATGAATTCCGCGCCATATTACCTCAAAAAGGGTTACGATGGTATAACGGTTCAGCTAGTATGGAAAGAACTGATGATGGAACGGTTCATTTTTATGGTAAAATAACAGACGTTACCAATTTTAAACAGCAGGAACTTCAATTAAAATTGTCGGAAGAACGTTTCTTATTCGCCCTTGAAGCATCTTCAGAAGGGATTTGGGATTTGGATGTGACCACGAGCAAAGTATTCTACTCATCCCAATCGATGAAAATGTTGGAATTCGACGCTCATGATACCATTGATTCCATCAACTTATGGGACGACCGTGTGCATCCGCAGGATAAAAATCGTTACTTGACCGATATTCAGCTGCATATTGACAATGTAACGCCGTACTATGAAAATGCGCAACGGGTATTGACCAAATCTGGAGAATATAAATGGATATTGAGTCGCGGGAAAATCATTCATCGAGATGAAAATAGCAATCCGCTCAGAATCATAGGAACACATACTGATATTTCTGCCCAGAAAGAAAAAGAGGAAGATTTGATGAAAACTTTGGGTATTATTGGTGAACAAAACAGCCGTTTGCTCAATTTCGCGCACATCGTATCCCATAACCTGCGCTCGCATTCCGGCAATATCGAAATGTTGCTCAACATCATATCCGATGAAACAGATGAGGATTTCATCAAAGAAAGCTTCAATCATTTGCGTACTTCGTCGAAATCACTGTCGCAAACTATCGAACATTTGAAAGAATTGGTCGAAATCCAATCGGATTTGGTGCAAAAAAAGGAGAATTTAAATTTGAATGCCTACCTCGGAAAAACATTAGATATTCTGGCTGAGGATATTAAAAACAATAAAGTGATCATTCAAAATAAAGTTTGCGCAAAAGAAACAATTGTCTTTAATCCTGCTTATTTAGAAAGTATTCTTCTTAACTTTACGTCGAACGCGATTCGTTATGCGCATCCCGACAGAGCGCCGGTGATCAGTTATTCCCTAAGTGCAAACAAGTATCACAAGGTTTTAGAAATCGAAGATAACGGATTGGGAATCAACTTAGAAAAGCACGGTAAAAAATTATTTGGAATGTATAAAACATTTCACAAACACAAAGATTCGCGAGGCATCGGTTTGTTTATTACCAAAAATCAAATTGAAGCCATGGGCGGGAAAGTAGATGTAACCAGCCAAGTTGGTATTGGTACTACTTTTAAAATATATTTCAATGAGTAAATTTAAAGATGTATTTGTAATTGACGATGATAAAGTTTTTCATTTTATCATTAAAAAGCTTTTCTCAAAAAACAACATCGATATCAGTCCATCTTTCTATTTAAACGGATTGGAAGCTATAGAGAAAATAAAGGAGAAAATTGATTCTGGTACGACGATGCCCGATCTGATTCTACTGGATATCAACATGCCGATTATGGATGGCTGGCAATTCCTCGATGAGTTCAGAAAAACAAGAACGACTACTACCAACGGACAAACGATAATATATTTGGTTAGTTCATCCGATAGCATCTCAGACCTCAATAAAGCAAAAGAATATCAAGATCAGGTTAAGGATTACTTTTTCAAACCCATGTCCCTAGATGATTTGAAAAAAATATTCTAAATAAAAAAGCACTTCAATCGAAGTGCTTTTTTTATGAATTATGTCAATTATTATTTAGCGATATTAACTGCTCGGGTTTCTCGAATGACTGTAACTTTGACTTGTCCCGGATAAGTCATCTCGGTTTGGATTTTCTGTGAAATCTCAAAAGACAATTGCGCTGCATTATCATCAGACACTTTTTCACTTTCTACAATCACACGCAATTCTCTACCAGCTTGGATCGCATAAGCATTTTTGACACCGCTGAATCCAAACGCCACTTCTTCAAGATCTTTCAAACGCTGGATGTAGGAATCCAATACTTGTCGACGCGCACCTGGTCTCGCTCCCGAGATCGCATCGCAAACTTGAACGATAGGTGACAATAATGATTTCATTTCAATTTCATCGTGGTGGGCTCCAATCGCGTTGCACACTTCTTCTTTTTCACCGTATTTCTCAGCCCATTGCATTCCTAACAAGGCGTGCGGCAAATCACTTTCCGCATCTGGCACTTTTCCGATATCGTGTAAAAGTCCGGCTCTTTTTGCGAGTTTCACATTCAATCCTAACTCGGCAGCCATGATTCCACAAAGCTTAGACACTTCACGCGAGTGTTGCAATAAATTTTGCCCGTAAGATGAACGGTATTTCATTCTACCAACGACTTTGATCAATTCTGGGTGCAGCGCATGGATTCCCAAATCGATTACGGTACGTTTTCCGACTTCTATGATTTCATCATCAATTTGTTTTGCGGTTTTGGCAACAACTTCTTCGATACGCGCTGGGTGAATTCGTCCGTCAGTCACTAATTTATGCAATGACAAACGTGCAATTTCTCTGCGAACAGGATCGAAACAAGAAAGGATGATGGCTTCTGGCGTATCGTCTACGATGATTTCAACACCAGTGGCGGCTTCTAAGGCACGAATATTTCTGCCTTCACGACCGATAATTCTACCTTTTACGTCGTCAGATTCAATGTTGAACACCGAAACGCAGTTCTCCACGGCTTCTTCAGTTCCAATTCTTTGAATCGTGTTGATGATAATCTTTTTGGCTTCTTGTTGTGCCGTCAGTTTAGCTTCCTCAATCGTATCTTGGATTTGTGCCATCGCTTTGGTTTTTGCCTCTGCTTTCAAGCCTTCCATCAGTTGCTCTTTGGCATCTTCTGCTGACAACCCTGAAATTACTTCAAGTTGGTTCAACTGGCTTTTGTGCATGCGCTCCACTTCTTGTTGTTTCTTCTCTAAAATTTCAAGTTTGGAGTTGTATTCGTTGGTTTTGGCTTCGTAATCGTCGTTGATTTTCTTGGCTTTCGACAATTCGTTGGAAACTAATGATTCTTTATCACGAACTCTTTTTTCAACTTCCGCCATTTTTTTATCTCTTGAAAGAATGACTTGTTCGTGTTCGGCTTTGAGTTCAATGAATTTTTCTTTCGCCTGAAGCATCTTATCTTTCTTGATGTTTTCTGCTTCAAAGTTGGCATCTTTCAAAATCGAAGCGGCTTCTTTTTTAGCATTCTTGATAAGATTCGATACGTTTTTCTTTTCGATGAATTTCGATATTCCGAAACCACCTGCAATGCCGGCTAATCCGGAAATGAGTATTGTTAAAATGTCCATGTTTTGTTAAATTAATTATATAAAAAAGCCTACATTAGGTTGAATGCATAAACTCGAAAAGACAAGTTTTGAGCTAACTCACTGTTCAAGCTTCCGTACTGAAACGGCTTGCTATAGTAGTGATGATTTGCTCATTCTAATTTGTTAGTGTTGAGTTTACCAAATAGTAACTAATGTAGGCAGTATTTTAGTCTATGTTAAGAACGTAATATTATTTGTCGAGATAGCTGACCAATAAATTATTGATTTTCTTAATCCGTTCCATGGTTTCTTTTCCATCAATCGAATTGTCAATCTGCTTTTGTTCGAGTTGAGAAGCAAACTGTAAGGCGCACATCGCCAATACATCCTGCTTGTCACGAACGGCATAATTTTCTTCAAATTGCTTAATCATCTGATCAATCTTTTTAGAAGCACTTCGCAATCCTTCTTCCTGCGACATTTCTACCGTTAACGGATAGACCCTGTCTGCGATTGATAGTTTGATTTTAAGCTTATCGTCCATATATTTTACTAATCAGATAGCTGGGCTATACAGTAATCAATTTCCCGAATTAATGAATTTATTTTTAGCTTCGTATCCCGTTTGTTTTCTTCGCTGCCAAGTAAAGAATTGGTGATTTTTAATGATTCGTATTGTTTTTTCAGGGCATCCAGATCTTCTGATTGCTTTTGAATAACCGTTGTAGCTTTTTGTAACTCAGCTTTCAATTGAAAGGAAGTCGACTCTAAACCGTCTATTTTGGCAAATAGTTTTTGGAGTTTACTTTCAAGAGTATCAATAATTTCTACAATTTCACTCATACAAATACTAGTTCATTTCTAATCTCAACAAAGTTAACATTCCAAACGAATTAAACCAACATTTTTGCAAAATTTTGCCGCTGTTAAAATTCGGATTTACAACCGTTTGAAAAATAAAGAGTTATAGGTTTTCAAAAATAAATGCGGAACTTATTTCGATTTTTTTTATCTTAGCACAAAGCTATACACGATGAAATTTTTATTTGCACTTCTGATTTTTTACACGCCAATTTATTCTCAAACCAACTACCCAAAGGATTACTTCCGTTCCCCTTTGAATATTCCGATGCAACTCGCTGGTAATTTCGGGGAACTGCGACCCAATCATTTCCATGCCGGCTTCGATTTCAGAACGCAGCAAAAAGAAGGTTTTCCTGTTTTTGCCGCAGGTGATGGTTACATTTCCAGAATTAAAATATCGACTTACGGTTACGGAAAAGCGGTTTACATCACCCATCCGAATGGTTTCACAACGGTCTACGGTCATCTTCAAAATGGCTATGGCAAGGTAGCAGATTTCATTAGAAACGAACATTACAAACAGCAATCCTACGAGATTGAATTTTTCCCTAAGCCCGAAGATTTGCTTGTAAAGAAAGGGGATACGATCGCTATTTCTGGTAACACCGGCGGTTCGGAAGGTCCGCATCTGCACTTTGAATTCCGAGATACCAAAACTGAAAAAGCAATCAACCCGCTGTTTTTTGGTTTCGATACGCTAATGACCGATACGAAGAGACCCATTATTTCAAGCTTAGTCGTTTATCCGATTGGCGACAATAGTATCGTCAATGAATCCAAAAGGCCAATCCTCGTGAATGTGGCATTGCAGCCTGATGGCAATTATATCGCGGAAAAAGTATTGGCAATGGGCAGTATCGGTTTCGGAATCATCTGTGGTGATTTCGATAATGTCTCGTACAACAATAATGGCGTTTTTAGCGTGAACTCCTATTTAAACGGCAGCCCCAATTTTGGCTATGAATTCAATACGTTAGATTTTGATGAAGGACGCTACATCAATGCACTAATTGATTTTCCACGATATAAAAGTACCAAGCAACGCGTCCAGAAATTGTTCATGCGCAATCCATACAAGCTGAGCATTGTCAAAACCGACGATCAGCATGGAATTCTCGAAGTGCTTCCGAATTTTGCTCAAATTTTTAAAGTAGAAACCGCTGACTTTTATGGCAACAAAACGTCGGTTTTAATTCCGATAGAATACCAGCCGCAAACAGCCTTGATTTCACCAGAATCCACCAAAACCATTTATCTTTTAAATGCAAATATTGACAATAATTACGAGAAAGGCGATATGGGCGTGTTTTTTCCGGCGCATACTTTCTATGAGGATTTCTACCTCAATTTTGATGTCAAAGACAAAGTGATGACGGTGCACAATGATATGATTCCGGTGCACAGCAATTTCAAAGTGACCATTAAAGACACGACTGTGATCAATAAAGAAAAGACTTTCATCGCGTCACTTGAAGGCAAGAGAAAAATCTACAACAGTACTAAATTTGCTGAAAACACGTTCACCGCTTACAGCAAAAATTTGGGTCAGTTTGCGCTGGCTTTGGATACCATTGCGCCTAGAATTTCAATAGCCAAACCGATTGAAGGAAAATCATTGAACAAAGAAAAATCAATTTCGTTCAAGATTGCCGATGAGTTGTCTGGAATCAAATCCTATAACGGTTTTATCAACGAAAAATGGGTTTTGTTCGAGTACGATAATAAGGCTGCAAGGATTACCTATCGCTTGAACGACGCGGAATTGCTCGACGGCAAAAATGAATTAAAACTCATAGTTTCCGATAATCTTGGAAATTCTGCTATCTTTGAAACAACATTTTTTAGAAGTCGAAAAAAATAAAATTGAAACTATTGAAAACGAATGCATTCCAACTTTCCATCCTTTTTTTCTTGATCGGATTGGTCAGTTTCGCCCAAACAGCAAGAGTTAAAGGAATCATATTAGACGAAAATAACAACCCTGTTGAGGAAGTCAACATCACCGCGCAGGAAAAAAGCACCAAATCCAATGCCAACGGATTTTACCAGTTGACCATTCCAGCGAACCAAAAAATCCAGCTTGTTTTTACGCATACTTCGCTCAAAAAAAACACGGTCTCGATTGAGTTGAAACCGAATGAGGATTATGAGTTCAACATCGTAATGAATGATAAAGCCGAAGGTCTCGGTGAAGTCATTGTAATTGCCAACAACAGAAAACGCGTGCAGGGTGTCACCAACATTGAGCCCGCGGTCATCAGAAAAATTCCGGGTGCCAATGCTGGTGTTGAAAATATTCTGAAATCATTGCCCGGCGTAAATTCGAACAATGAGTTGAGTACACAATATTCTGTTCGCGGTGGAAACTACGATGAAAACCTAGTTTATGTCAACGAAATTGAAGTCTATCGTCCGTTTCTGATTCGTTCCGGACAGCAAGAAGGCTTGAGTTTCACCAATACCGATATGGTACAAAACATCGATTTCTCTGCAGGTGGATTCCAAGCGAAGTTTGGTGATAAACTGTCTTCAGTTCTCGACATTACCTATAGACGACCAACCAAATTCGGCGCTTCGATGGATGCGAGTTTTCTAGGCGGCGCAGTTTCGGTGGAAGCAGCTTCTAAAAACCAAAAGTGGTCGGCAATCACGGGAGTCCGATATCGTGATAACAGCCTTTTGGTCAACAGTCAGGAAACGCAAACCAATTTCAGACCGACTTTTGCCGACGTTCAAACCAACGTTACTTACAATCCGAATACAAAATGGCAGTTTAGTTTTTTAGGAAATATTTCCCAAAACAAATACAACTACCAACCATTGACGCGTCAGACGAACTTCGGAACGATTTCGCAACCAATAGCTTTGCAAGTTTTCTATGAGGGGCAGGAAAAAGACCGTTACGATACTTACTTCGGTGCACTAAAAGCGACATACAAAGTCAATGAAAATTTTACTTTAAAATTAATCGGTTCCGCTTATCATACTTTAGAACAAGAGTATTTCGACATTTTTGCGCAGTATGCCTTAGGCGAAGTTGATGGCAACATTGGTTCCGAAACTTTTGGCGATGTGACTTTCAGCCGTGCGATCGGAACACAATTGAACCATGCGCGCAATGATCTCGATGCACTGATCGTAAATGCTGAAGTTAAAGGATTTCATGACGTCAAAAAGCATCAGATTGAATGGGGTTTCAAATATACGCGCGAAGATATCCGTGACCGTATCGTAGAATGGGAAGTGATTGATTCAGCTGGATTTTCATTAAATCCGCCACGCATTGAATTTCCCAATATCCCAACGAATGATCAGCCTTACAACGCATTTACGGGTCCACTTGTTCCTTATAAAAATGTACGTGCCAAAAATTTCGCAACCATTGACCGTTTATCAGGTTATGGGCAATGGAGCCTCAAAGACAAATTAGGAAGCAGCGACGTTTGGTATAATGCCGGGGTCAGATTCCACCAATGGCAGGTTTCGGGCGATAATATCAATGGCGACAGTCAGATTGTTTTTAGTCCACGTGCACAATTTGCAATCAAACCCGAATGGGAAAAAGATATTGTTTTTAGGATTTCGGGAGGTTATTATTACCAGCCGCCTTTTTATCGTGAACTCCGTGATAAAACCGGAACGGTTCAGCCGAATGTGAAAGCACAATCATCAATGCACTTGGTTTTAGCTACTGATTACAGTTTCAAATTGTGGAGCCGCCCGTTCAAAATGGTTGGGGAAGCATATTATAAAGCGCTTGATGATGTCAATCCTTATACGATTGAAAACGTTCGAATCCGTTATGCCGCCAACAACAATGCGACGGCTTTTGCACAAGGTTTAGACTTGCGTCTTAACGGTGAATTTGTTCCAGGAACCGAATCCTGGTTTAGCTTTAGTTATTTGAAAACCAAAGAAAACATCGACAACAAAGGCGATATCGCAAGACCAACGGATCAGCGTTTTAAATTCGCGATTTTGTTTCAAGATTATATGCCGAATATTCCTAGTGTTAAAATTTATTTGAATCTGGTTTATAATACTGGCGTTCCCGGGGGTTCTCCATCGTATGCCGATCCCTATGTGTACCAATCAAGATTGCGCGATTACCGTCGTGCCGATGCGGGATTCTCGTATGTTTTTACCGAAAAAAATGCGTTGCGTCCTGATGGACATTGGCTTAAGAGATTCAACGAACTATCTTTGGGATTTGAAATTTTCAATATGTTCAACAACCAAAATGCAATCACCAATACTTGGGTCAGAGACGTATACACGAAGAACCAATACGGCATTCCAAATTATTTGACCACACGCGTTTTCAATCTCAAACTATCGGTGCGATTGTAGCATTAATTTATTACTTTTGACAATCAAATCATACAAAATGAAAGGTCTTGTAAAAATACTTTCCTGTTGCCTTCTTGCAGTACTTATCAGTTGCAAGAAAGAAAAAGAAACGCCTAAGGTGATTTATGAAAATCGATCTAAACCGGCTGCTCAAAACAAAGCGGATACCACTAAAGTAGCGATTGCCGATTTACCAATTCAATTGCTGGGAACCAATATGCTAGTTTTTCCTGTTGGCGATTTAAATCTCAACGAACGGAATTCAAAAGGCGGTTATGATGCTTCTTCTGCTGTCAATAAACAAAGCTTCAAGATCTCGAATTATAGTGAAAACGAGATCACAGGCTACCTACGGAATGTCAAATTCCAAGAAATCGGGACGGATTCGATCAAGACATTGACAGACAAATCCGTTTTGATACAATCGATCACATATCTCAAAACTATTGCCGACAAAACCAAACAACATATTTTGGTTTACATGCTCGCTGATATGGATACTAACAGAGACAATGCTTTGGATACAAATGATATTCAATCCTTGTACTTAAGTGATGTTTCCGGAGCCAATTTCATCAAGATCTCTGCAGACTTTCAAGAGGTAATTGATTGGAATGTTATCGAGTCGAAAAACCGCTTGTATTTCCGAACGATTGAAGATGCCAATAAAAATGGTGCTTTTGACAAAGACGATATCGTGAATTACCATTTTATCGATTTGACTTCAAAAGACTGGAAAGTTTCGGATTACAAACTCAAGTAATTTTTTTAATACCTTACAAACAGTAGCCCCGCAAAGAATATCATTTTCTTTGCGGCTCTAATCTTGGTATGCAAAATATATTAAATCAAAATATCACTTTCAAGATCTGATTTCTCTATTTCAAAATCAAATCCAAATCGCTTAACCAAATCAATCACGAGGTTTTTATACCAGTTCTCGGATTTGGGATGGATGTATATTTTTTCAATGAGTTGGTTGATGTCGATGTCGATTTTCAAGCCGTTATCAATTTTCATCTGATGCGAAGTGACATCAGAAATAATCCGAATTTCGCGCTCATATTGAAAACTTTTGCGT
>JANPJB010000131.1:0-37508 GCA_031425295.1 Flavobacterium sp.
CCCGCTTGGGATTTGGTCGATATGGAAAGTTATAAATCGGTTTGGAAAGACAGCAAACAAGAATTCACGCTCAACATTGCCACGACGCGCGGCTGCCCATACAAATGCAATTGGTGCGCGAAACCGATTTACGGCAACCGCTACAATGCGCATTCGCCGGAATACATTGTCAACGAAATACAATATCTGCAACAGCAGTTCGGTGTAAAACGCTTTTGGATGTGCGATGATATTTTCGGGTTGAAACCCAATTGGGTACAGGAATTTAATTGGGAATTGGATAAACATCCGTTGAAAATAAAGTACTTCATTCAAAGTCGTGTCGATTTATTGTTGAAAGAAGACACCATCGATGCGCTGGCAAAATCTGGACTCGAAGAAGTGTGGGTCGGCGCAGAAAGTGCGTCGCAGAAAATCTTGGATGCAATGGATAAAGGCACGAAAGTCGAAGAAATCTACCAAGCGACACGATTGCTGCAGGCCAAAAACATCAAAGTAGCTTTCTTTTTACAGTTTGGTTATTTGGGTGAAACCAAGTCCGACATTCAGAAAACCATTGCGATGGTCAAGGAACTGCAACCCGACAATATCGGTATTTCTGTTTCGTATCCTTTGCCCGGAACGTTGTTTTACGACAAGGTAAAAGACGATTTAAAACGCAAAGCGAATTGGTCGGATTCCGATGATTTCGAAATGATGTTTAACGGCACGTATTCCTCTGTTTTTTATAGAAAACTGCAGCGGTTTGTACACAAAGAATTCAGGAAAACACAGGGCATTAGCCATTTAAAATCGATTGTTAGTAATCCTTCAGAATTAAATTTTGAAAAAATAATGTCGATTTTAAAATTGGGATATTACGTCCCAAGCGCGCTGTTGGATGCACGGAATTTAAAACTCAACACCGATGAAAGCTGATTTCGACCAAGCTGCAGCGGGTTACGACGCCACTTTTACCAACACAGTTATTGGGCAACTGCAGCGTGCACTAGTCTACGATCACCTAGCGCCATTGCTTGCCGAGAGCGGTATTCGTAGCATTCTCGAAATTAATTGTGGCACTGGCGAAGATGCTGTTTGGTTGGCAAGTCAAAATTTTAAAGTTACTGCCACCGATATTTCCCAGAAAATGATTGCAGTAGCAAAAGCTAAAGCAAACCAAAATAATGTTAAATTCCTGCAAGCCGATATTAATGATTTACCGGTTTACTTCGCGAACGAAAAATTCGATTTGATATTCTCCAACTTCGGCGGATTGAATTGTTTATCCGAAATTCAAATGGAATTGTTTTTCAAAAATGCTTCGCAGCTGCTGACCGAACAAGGCAAACTTGTACTTATTATCATGCCACGCAACACACTTTGGGAACAAGGTTATTTCTTATTAAAAGGACAATTGAATTCCGTTTTCAGAAGAAAAAAAGACCGTGTGGTTGCGAATGTCGACGGCGAAAAAGTAATTACCTATTATTATAACCCAAAAGAAACCTTAACTTTAGCTGATTATTATTTCGATCTGAAGCAGCAAAAGCCAATTGGTTTTTTTGTGCCGCCGTCGTATATGGAACCCTTCTTCAAAACCAAACCGCGATTTATTGCGATGCTCAATGCTTTTGAAAGAAAAATCACAAACTATCATTTTTTGGCAAAATATGCCGATCATTATTTAATTGCTTTTGAAAAAAAATGAGTATTCTACTAACCCACGCCTACTATTTATCTGCTGATCCGAAGGAGCAAAAGATTATGAAGCCTTATCCACCGTTGGGTTTACTTTATATTTCAGGTTATTTGTTAAGCAAAAATATTCCCAATGATGTTTTCGACTCGACGTTTTCTTCAAAGCAGGAACAGCTTGATTTCATTTCAAAAAAGCAACCGAAAGTCATTGCGATTTACACCAATTTGATGACGAAAATTGAGGTCGTTTCCTTGATTCAAGTTTTAAAAACCGAACCTTACGGATTTCCAAAAATCATTCTCGGCGGTCCAGATGTGACGTACAATGTTGATAATTACCTCAGCACGGGCGCAGATTTTTTGATTATCGGCGAAGGTGAAGAAACCACGTTTGAGTTGTATACTGCTATTATGAATCAAAGCAGTTTTCACGAAATCAACGGGATTGCATTTAAGGAGTACAACACCATCATTCAAACACCGGCACGAACCAAATTTCGCGAACTCGACGATTTGCCATTGCCGAACCGTGATGCGATTCCAAACGAAAAATACTTGTCGACTTGGAAAAACAATCACGGTGAAAGCTCGATGACGATTTCCACGCAGCGCGGATGTCCGTACACTTGCAAATGGTGCAGTACAGCCGTTTACGGGCAGAGTTACCGCAGAAGACCGGCGCATTTGGTAGCCCAAGAAATGAAAATGCTCAAAGACCGATACCAGCCCGACGCGATTTGGTTTGTAGATGATGTGTTTACGATTAGTCACAAATGGCTCACGGCTTTCCATGAAGAAGTTGTCAAACAAAATGCGCAAATTCGATTTGAATGTATCACGAGAGCCGAACGGTTAAACGAAGATATTTTACGCTTGCTCAAAGAAGCAGGGTGTTTCCGTATATGGATTGGCGCCGAAAGTGGTTCCCAAAAAATCATCGATTTGATGGACCGTCGTGTTGATGTAAACCATGTTAAGAAAATGATTCAGGATACGAATGCTTTGGGCATCGAAACCGGGACTTTTATAATGTTGGGTTATCCCGGCGAGACCGAAGAAGACATCAACGAAACCATTCAATATCTCAAAGAGGCGAATCCAACCCAATATACGATTACGGTGGCGTATCCGATCAAAGGCACTTCACTGTATACCGAAATTGAAAAAGACATTACAGTACAACCGGATTGGTTGACTTCAACCGATCGGCAGATTGATTTCAAAAGGAAATATTCGCGGAAATATTACGATTATGCGGTTAAGAAAGTCGTGAATGAAGTTGAATTCCATCGGGAATTAATTAAAGGCAAGAAAAGCAATCCCTTAAAAATTTTGAAATTGAAGACGAAATCGATCCTAGCCGGTACATTGATGACCCTTCATAAATAATGTTGCATGTTACTATTGAAAATCAAATATCGTCTGGCGCTTGCCTATAAATCCGTTTTATTTCGATTGGGTTTGGGACATCATTTACTCAGAAACCGTTATGGTGAACGGATTTTGGTTTTTCACAGTCTTGATTTTGATGGCAACACATCGTACAATAGCCGGTTTGTTTCGGGGAATTATTTTGAAACCTTGATTTTACATTTCAAAAAACATTACCACTTAATTTCTCTGGACGATTATTATGCGCGAAAATTTAAAGCAAATACTTTAAACATTGCGATAACGTTCGATGACGGACTCAATAACAACTATGCATTGGCGCTTCCGATTTTGGAAAAACATCAGGTTCCAGCGGCATTTTTCATCACAACGATTAACGACAATAAAAAGATCATTTGGTCTGATTTTCTCGATTTGGTGACGTTTTATACAACCAAAAAAGAAGTCCTTTTCGACGGAAATCTGTACCGTAAAAACCGTAAAAATGAATTTGCACACCAAGGCGTTACGTTAAAAAGTTACTGCACCCAAATCGACTTTGATCAAATCAAATTATTGTACAACGTTTTTGAAGAAGATTGGAATAATATTAATACGCACGAACTTGAAACTTATTGGAAACTGATGTCGCACGAACAGCTTCGCGCCATTGCTCAAAATCCTTTGTTTAAGATTGGAGCGCACGGCACCACGCATGCCAATTTGGTTGCCATTTCTAAAGAAAAGGCTCAGCAAGAGATGCTTCAAAGTAAAACGACACTCGAACAAATTACAAAAAAGAACATTACTGCGTTTGCTTTTCCATTCGGAACTTATACGGATGAATTGATTGCATACTGTGAGACAATAGGTTTTTCAAAAATACTTTTGCTAGACTATAATTCGGAGAAAGACAAAGAAAAATCAGTCTTGAAAAATCGTTTTGTCATCAATCCGTATATTTCCAAAAACCAACTTTTGGCTTGTTTGCTGAAAGGCTCTTACCAGTAATTATGGGATACACAATCAAACCTTTAACGGAACGCAACATTCTCGATGTGTATGCGCTGTATCGGAAAGTATATCTGAAGACGCTGCCGCATGGATTTCTGGAGAAAAAATTTGATGCTGCGTGTCTGCAAAAAGAATATTATGGTTATATCGCTTACGATGGTCAGCACCCGATTGCTTTCTACGGTGTGATTCCCGTTGCGATGCGGTGGAACAATCAAATCGAAATCGCAGCACATTCCGTCAACACGATGACGCATCCCGATTATCGCAGCAAAGGATTGTTTACCGAATTGGCGCAACAAACCTATCAGCGGTTACAAAATGACGGATTCGCTTTCGTTTATGGTTTTCCGAATCAGAACTCCGAATACGGTTTTTTGAACAAACTCGATTGGAAATATTCCGAACGCATGATGGGTTATTCTGCCACGGTTAGCCGGTATTCGATCGAAAAAGCAGCCTCGAAAAATAGTTTCACAATGGCACTTTATAAAAAATACTGTGATGGGATTTTTAACCGATACAAAGTGAATCAAATCCTTCAAACCAAAACCATGATGCTTGAAAATGCAGTAACGGTCGACCGTAGCAACGATTATTATGATTATAAATTTTTTTTCGGCAGTTTTGTCATTGCGCTCGAAGGTTGTTTGTTTTGGATTAAAATTCAAAACGGATTGTATCTCGGCGATGTCGAAGCAGCTTCCGAAGCACAGTTTGGCAAAGGCATTCAGAAGTTGAAACAACTTTGCCGTAAAGCCGGCATCAGTGAAATCATGTTTCAAACAGCGCCAAAAACAAAGATTGATTTATGGATGCAAAACCTGGAATGGCATTCGTACGATTCGTGGATTGTAGGCTATAGGAATTTCAATTCGGGCTTTCCTTTGGAGAATCTGAAATTCACTTTGGCTGATGTTGATATTTTTTAATTTGAAAACGCAATGAAAACGCAATGAAAATGATCCGCACAATACAAAACATCTACACTGTCATTCCCGAATCGAAGCGCAAAAGCTTTCGGAAGTTTCTCTACGGTTCTTTTGTATTCAGTTTTTTGGATTTGATTTCGATTGCGTATCTCATTCCCGCGATTTTATTATTACTCGATAAGAGCAAATTGGCTGCTTACTTCAACGAACATCAGCTGTCAATTGATATTTTGAGTCCCAATATTCTAGTCATCGGCGTTCTCATTTTGGTCGTGTTCTATGCCTTTAAAAACCTTTTGCAGGCGCAATATAACGTGAGGTTATACCGATTTCTATATGATTTATCGCACACCTTATCGATGGAGATCCTGCAGCACTATTTAAATGGGGATTATTTGTCATTTCAACAGCAGCAAAAAGGAACAGTAATTCAAAATACGACCACGGCGACGCGGGATTTTTCGACGAGCCTGCTGGCTTCACTATTGCTTTTGGTTTCTGAAAGTTTAACTTTTCTGCTTATTCTGATGGTGTTGCTATTTTGCTATTTCAAACTGACGCTGGTGGTTTTGGGGGCTATTGGCCTTTTCGCGATTTTGGTTTTTAGGGTGAAAAAAAATGAAACGCAACTGATTAACACCACCTATAAAGAAGCATCATCGAAAGCGAATGCGGAATTGTTGAATATTTTAGATGGTTATATTGAAATTAAAAGTGCCGGGAACCAAGAGGCTTTTCTGCGTGGTTTTAAAACACACAACCAATCGCTAAATCGAGTTACAAGCTTGCTGACTTCTTCTTCGAGCAATTATTCGAAATACTTGGAATTGTTTCTCATCGTTGGTATTGCGGGATTGATTTTCTATAATTTCTACGCGATCGGAGCCGGTGAAAACTTTCTTTTGATTTCAGTTCTTGGTGCGTTGAGCATTAAAATGGTACCCTCG
This sequence comes from Flavobacterium sp., assembly GCA_031425295.1. GTDB lineage: Bacteria > Bacteroidota > Bacteroidia > Flavobacteriales > Flavobacteriaceae > Flavobacterium. The sequence goes on from JANPJB010000131.1 coordinate 5,945, forward strand.
TTGAGTAAAATTCTAAACGCCGTCACGATGGTCAATGCTCATTTTTACAGCATTGATGTTTTAAAAAAAGCACAACACCTCAAAACCGACGCAACAGTTTATTCCACTATGGGAAACAGGATGACTTTCGATAATATTGCTTTCGCGTACAATGCTAAAATGCCTGTTTTTGAAGGTTTGAATTTTACGATCGAGCGCGGCAAAATCATCGGAATTAAAGGCATCACCGGCGCCGGAAAAACCACTTTTCTGCACTTGGTCGCCGGACTATTAACCCCTAATAAAGGCAACATCACTCTGGATGAGAAGCCCGTAAAGCGTCACCCATTTTTTGCATTTATCAGTTATGTGGCCCAGCAACCATTTTTATTTCACGGTTCAATATTAGACAATATCACGATGCGTCAAGATTCAGGCGCGATTGATTTTGAGTATATTGATTATCTGCTTGACAACCTCGAACTCAAACCTTTGATTCGAAGCCAGCCACACGGATTGAACACCAAAATCCAGCACAACACTTCTAAATTATCGGGCGGACAAAAACAGCGATTGGCGTTGTTGCGGGCTTTATACCAAAAACCGCAGCTGTTGATACTCGACGAGGCGACCAATCAACAAAACGAAGAACTCGAGGTAAAACTGTATGATTTCATCCGGAAATTAGCGGCAGCCAGCAATATTGCGGTGCTTATCGTGTCTCACAATCCGGAAATCAATTCTTTTTGTGAGCAGACTTACGTATTAGATAAAAACAGCTTTTCACCAACCGGAAATCAGCAATCATCATGAAAAAGCTGCTGATCATTTCCCCGAGTTTCCCGAAAGACGCCAGCGAAAGTCACATCATTCCGTTTTTGCAGCATGTTTTTCTGGCGTTCAAAGACCAATATCCTACTGTGGAATTGACGATTGTCGCCGTTCACAAACCACTGGTGCAACAACCGTATGATTGGCACGGGATCAAAGTCATTCCACTGCAAGGCAACAACATTAAATATCCGTGGAAACTCGGATTTCTTTTAAAAGCATTTTATAAAATTTATCAGTTGGTCAAAGCAAAACGATACGATGGCATTTTAAATCTATGGCACAACGAATTCAGTGTGATCAACCGCATATTCCAATGCAAGAAATTCACTTGGATGCTCGGACAAGATGTCAGAAAAGACAATCTGTATCTGCGGTATTTCAAGCCCGATCCGAACAAAATCATCGCGTTATCGCAATATAACAATCAGGTACTTTATGAATCTGCCGGAATCCGGGCGCACAAAATAATCCCGATGGCGATTAATGAAAAGCTGTTTCCGCAACTCAATAACGACGAACGTAACATTGATGTTTTCGGAGCGGGATTTTTATCGCCCTTGAAAAATTACAAGCTTTTTCTTGAAGTTATTTTAACCTTGAAAAAAACAAAACCCGATATCAAAGCAGCAATTGCAGGTAGCGGGGAAGAGGAGTATGAATTAAAGCGCTTTGTAAAACAGCACAACCTAGAAAACAATGTTGTTTTTTTAGGAATGATTTCACATCGGGAAGTTTTGTATAAAATGAACAATTCGAAAATATTTTTGCACACGTCAACATTTGAAGGCGGTTCAACCGTGTACTTCGAAGCATTGTATTCCGGTTGTCAGTTGGTCGGAACCCTGCCGATGATGGATAGGGAAATTGAACATTTTCATTGGTCTGAAGGCAAAAATGAAATAGCGCAAAAAATTGACGCGTTGCTCGATAATCTGCCTGCGCCGAAACGCGTTCGGTATTATACGATGGATTTTGTATGCCGGGAAATTTACGAACTGTTCTACAAATCCGAAGAAAGTTGATGAATGGCCTCAGAGGTTTTTGTTCCAATGGCTTTAAAAGAAAGCCTTTCCATGAAGATGGTGTTGGCTTTTATGCGTTCCGACGCCAAGTCGATTCGGTTTAGTTCGGTTAGTTTTTGCGCCAAATCGGAAGGATTTCCTTTGCGAAATAATTTGCCGACAGCGCCGTAATCGGTCATGTACTTAAACGAAGCAATATCGCTGATAATTGGAATGCAGCCACAAGCCATAGCCTCTGCCAAAGCCACGCCGCTGCCTTCAGAATGCGAACAAGAAACAAAGAAATCCGATGCGTTGAACCAGGTTTCCAATTGGGCATTCTCGATTTTTCCTTGAAGGAAAACACAACATTCCATTTGGTTTTGGTTGATGAAGGTTTCGATTCGAGGCAATAAATCGGTTTTGCTGTAAAACAGATATAATTTAAAAGCATCGCCTTGATTTTTATACGAAAGAAAAGCGTTCAACATACACATTGGATCTTTATTCTGATCGAGGTTGCCGACCCAGATAAAGATTCGTTTTTCGGCAGCGATTCCGAGTTTTGCTCTAGCGGTTTGCTTATCGGAAAGTTGAAACGAGGTGGAACATTCCATGATTTCGAAAACGCGTTCCGCTGACGGAATGATTTTCTTTTCAATGAAAGGTGCCGCTTGTTGCTTTGTTACAAACAAATAACCATTGGCTTGTGCATAAGCGATGCGCTGGATGAAGGATTTGAATTGGTTTTTAGACGGATTGCCTGCGTGATGCTGAATCATCCATTTGTAGTTTTTCCCTAAAAGGAACTTCAATAATAAAAATCGAAAAGGAAATGAAAACCCATGAAACACTACAACGGCCGATTTTTGGGATTTAAAAAAATGAAACAGTCGCAAGCTGTCATTTAAACGATAGCGGTAAAGTTGATAGTAACCGACTGCTTCACTAGCGCCGCCAAAACGAATGATGGTAGTGTGAATGTTTTTGTCGAGGAAGTCAAGATAACCCAAAGAGTGCGGTGTGAAATCGATCTCTTCCTGAATCGATTTTATATTCCTGTTGTAAACCGAAATATCAATGAAATTCACGCGCTGGGTGTTAAACATCCACCAAAATTAAAAAAAAAAATTAAAATGCCTATTTTTGTTATAGTGGAGCCTGAATTAATTTTATACTACAAGTCCTATGGCTGAAAGATGTTTAAAATGTGTCAATAAAAAATGCTTCTCGAAAATTATTTCTTTTCGAAATGGATTGTTCTGGCGTGAACAATATATGAAACCTGCATTGCAAAATATATAATGTCATACGCAACAGTGAGGTTAATTCTCGCTTGATTGGTCACATCACACCACTCCATATTCATTAGGACTTTTCGAATGTTTCCTACCAAACCTTTTTATGTTTCGATAATTTACAAAAAATAAATATGGCGTTCATCAATAAAATCAAATCAAACAACTTTATTGAGTATATGTTCTTTGGCTGTGCCGCGCTGTTGATTGCTTTGATGGACAGAACGCCTCTGGATTTAGACATCCGTTTTGGCAACAAAGCCATCGAAAACGGGTTTTACGTCATGTATGACGGCATCATCAACAACACGATGGAAGCGCCTTATCCGTACCGGTTCCTGACACCTTACTTTATAAAATTGCTCTGTAGTATTTTTTCGACCACCCCGATTAATATGGCTTTCTTTATCAATATCATTTTTATTTTTTGCGTATTAAACCTGTTCACAAAATATGCGCGCACTTTTTTACCGCCGTTCATTGCTTTTCTGGCTACATTCATCATTGCTTTTTACATCATCATTATCCAGTCGCAATTTATAGGCATCACGGTAATCGAATCGCAGGATATGCTCAATGCTGTTTTCTTCCTCATGCTGCTGTTATTGGCACAAAAAGAAAAATGGTGTTGGTTTGGATTGGTGTTGGCGATAAGCATCATGAATCGCGAAACGCCTTTGGTTTTGCTGGCTCCGTTTGGCTACGTGCTTTATAAAAAACGCCGTATAAAGCCTTTCGTTTTTATTATACTTTCGGGCTTATTCGTATATGTGGGCATTCGCACTTTGATGCCTGTTAATCAGGGAAATTATCCTGATTTCACCAACCTCCGGACCAACTTTCCTGGTGTTGATATGGCGTATTTTTTTAAGGCGATACAAAACAACATCCAATTGTTTGTGATGGTGGGCCCGATTCTGATCTTTTCGTTTTATAGATTTAAATCACAAAATATTGAAAACCAATCATTAATAATGGTAGTAATTCCGTTTTTCATGATTCATTATATCATGGGAACCATTTTAGAGATACGCCTATTTTTTCCATTAATAGTTGTAATTTTACCTTTTACAATTCGAAATTTAAAATTGCTTTTTGAAAAATAAAACCATCATCTTCAATCCGAAAAGTGCCAATGGCAAGCACCGCATACCGAATTCGATTTTGCAGGTCGGCGCATCGATTCATGGTAAATACGATTACGTTTTTGTAGATGGCAATCTCGAAAACAATCCTTGGCAAACCATTGAAAATTATCTAAAAACTGGCGAATTCAAGTACTTCGGCTCAACAGTTATGCCGGGTCCGCAATTGCGGCAAGCGATTCCATTCACTAAAAAAATAAAAGAGCTATATCCTGAAACCATTACGGTTTGGGGCGGCTATTTTGCGTCGAACCAATATAAGGTGGCGCTTCATTCGGGTGTTGTGGATTATGTAATCAACGGTCCCGGCGACAATACTTTCCCGGAACTCCTCAAAACCCTTGAAACCAATCAAACCGACGCATTGATATTGATCAAAAACCTGATTTATAAAAATGCTACTGGCGAAATTGTCAAAACGGCGGTGGAAGCTTTGCTCGATCAGGACACATTGCCGAAGTTTCCTTACGATTATTTAAACTCATTTTATCCCGTCCGAAATTACCTCGCGAAAACTTTTATGGGCGCGAAAACCTTATCGTATCATTCAAGCATGGGTTGCCCGTTTTCGTGTTCGTTTTGCGCCGTCGTTCCTATTTTCAACGCCAAGTGGAAAGGCATGTCGGCTTCACGGATTTATGAAGATGTGAAATATTTCAAAGACCAATATGCCATTGACGCAGTAGAATTTCACGACAATAATTTCTTCACCTCAAAAAAGCGGGTACTCGAATTTTCGAAACTGATCATGAATGACAACATCAGTTATTGGGGCGAAGGCCGCATTGACACCATCAATATGTATAGTGATGATGATTTGAAACTGATGCGAAAAGCCGGTTGCAAAATGATTTTTCTGGGTGCCGAAACTGGAAACGATGCTGTTTTGAAACAGATGAACAAAGGCGGTACGCAAACCGGACAGATGATTAAGGATTTTGTGCTGCGCATGAAAAATGCAGATATCATTCCTGAACTCTCATTTGTTTTGGGTATGCCTGCGAAGACCGAGAAAGAAGTGTATGACCAGATTTTGTGGGATATCAATTTTATTAAAGAGATCAAACAGATTAATTCTGATGCAGAAATCATCATCTACCTTTTTAGCCCCGTGCCGACGGAAGGTTCGGATTTGTACAAACAGATTCTCGAAGCCGGATTTTCCTTTCCGGAGCATTTGGAAGATTGGATTTCGCCGAGTTGGGAAAACTTCGATCTCAGAAAAAACCCCCTGACGCCGTGGCTTAAACCGTATATGATTGATACAATTAAAAATTTCGAAACGGTGTTGAATGGCTATTATCCGACAGTTTCAGATTTTAGGATTCGAGGTTATAAAAGGCAGATTCTTAGAACGGTTTCGAGTTTGCGGTACCAAACAAATTTCTATGATTATCCATATGAAATCAAGGCTTTGCACAAACTTTGGAAATACAGGCAGCCGGAAATTGAAGGGTTTTATTCGGAATAAAGCGCCCTAGCCCCGATGGCAGGGGAAATCCTTTCGCTTCTTTCTTTAAGAAGCTAAAGATTATAACGTACAGCGGGATTGGCTTCTAAAAAAAAATGCAATGAAAACGATCATTAAAAGAATTCTAAGTCCCGTGTTACAACGAGCCAGCGCCTTCTATTTGAAAAAGCGACGAAAGTATTCCTATAAAAATATATCAGTTTGGGTCGAGCCTACCGTTTTTCCACCATTCCTAACGATCAGTACAAAATTGCTATTGGAATTGATCGAACCGCTTCCTCTAAAAAACAAAACGTTTTTGGAATTGGGTTGTGGCTGCGGTATCATTTCTATTTCAGCCGCTCAAAAAGGCGCACGGGTTACGGCTACTGACATCAATGAAGTGGCTTTGTCGGCTTTGCAACAGAACGCCGCAAGCAATCGGGTTTGGATTGAGATTGTAAAATCTGATTTGTTCGAAAAATTGCAAGGGAAAATCTTCGATTATATTGCAATCAATCCGCCTTATTATCCTAAAAACCCAATTTCCGTTGCTCAAAACGCTTGGTTTTGCGGCGAAAATTTTGAGTATTTTGAAATGCTCTTTGAACAAATTCCGAAATTTTTGACGGCAGAAAATGCAACGTACATGATTCTTTCGGAAGATTGCGACCTCGACAAAATAAAAGCGAAAGCACTAAAAAACGATATCGCTTTTGATTTGATTTTAGAAAAAAGAGTTGCTTTTGAAACCAATTTTATTTTTGAATTGCGTAAGCTATAATTTTCTTGTAGATTCTCGCTGTCGCAATTCCGTTTTGATGATCTGGGTCACAAAAAGCGGTTCTTCATCTTCTTTGCTTTCGAGCCTTTGCAGGAGTAATCTCGCAGCCGCTTCACCGATTTCTGGTCCGTGTTGACTCACCGTAGACAAACTTGGTGTTAACCGTCTCGACCAAACGCCGTCTGCAAAACCGATGATTGAAATTTCTTCCGGGATTTTCAGTCCTTTTTTCAATGCTATTTTCATCGCTGTTACTGAAGCGTACTCATCTAATGCAAAAACAGCGTCTATTTTTTGATTGTCGAACACTGTTTGCACTTTAGTATCAAAATCGGTTTCAGAATCGGTACGTATTATAAAATTGGGATTGGCTTTAATTCCGTTTGCTTCCAATGCCTTAAAATAGCCGTCCGCCCTGAGTTTTCCAACGCTCAAATTATCAATTGCTGAAAACAATGCGATGTTTTTACAACCCAGGCTTATTAAATGCTCGGTGGCATTACGCGCCGAATCAAAATCGTCTACGATCACCTTATCGCAGGCTACTTCATCCGAAATGCGGTCGAACATCACAATCGGTGTTCCGCTGCTGATGATTTCATTTAAATGATGGTATTGCTGCTTTTTTTGTGCTTCTTCAGAAACCGACAAGATGAATCCGTCAATGGTTCCGTTGTTCAGAACCTCGAGCGTATTGATTTCCTTTTCAAGCGATTCATTCGAAATACAAGTGATCACGTTATAGCCTTTTTCTTCAGCCACTTTCTCGATTCCGGTGAACACTTTCGCAAAGAACGGATTCAGGATATTGGGAATAATCACACCGATGGTTTTGGTTTTCCTGTTTTTAAGGTTTAATCCGATGACGTTCGGCTTATAATTTTTGAGTTTCGCATATTCCTGAATTTTGATTTTGGTCTGATCGCTGATTTCAGGGCTGTCATTCAATGCTTTCGATACGGTTGAAACCGAAACGTGCAATTCTCTGGCGATTTGTTTTAAAGTAGCTTTGGCTTTCATATGTGTGAAATATTTTTTGTTAGCGGTCACATATGGTATCGCTTTTTCTCATTGGTGTTTGTTTGCACAAACTTGATGTTCATGGCGATTTCATAAAATGAAATTTGAATTGTAAAAATAAGAAACAAAATCGATAATTATTAGGTTGAACCAAAAGAAGAAATTTTACAAGTAATCAAAAAAATTATACAACAATTCACAAAATGTTTGGGTGAACTTTACCATAATCAAAAAAGGCAATTAAAAAGTTTGAACGAAAATCTAGTTTAATTCAATTCGACATTCAAATTTCCCGCTTGATTACGTAACTGAATATGAATATTAAAATACTAGATTATGGAAAATGAAGTAAAAATTCATGATGTGACCCCTGTGCGGAATTTCACCGACAGGAGAAGCTTTTTAAAAATTGGCGGCTTGTCTGCTGTCGGAGTCGGTTTACTACTGATGGGTTGTAACGATGATGATGATTCTTCGCCATCGCCATCAAATTTGCCAGGCGTTCGAAATGGTGTCTTTGATTTGGGCGGAGGTGATTTTGGCGTATTGACTTACGCCTATGCTTTGGAACAACTGGAATCTGATTTTTATTACAAAGTCGTTAATGCCAGTGGTTTCAACGCCAATTTTAGTGATGTTGAAAGACAATTGCTTACCGATTTGTATTATCATGAAGTGATCCACCGCGATTTTTTTAAAGCTGCTTTAACAGGTGCATTGCCAGACGCTTCAACACAATTATTGCCGAATCTGGCTTTTAATTACGGATCGTTGAGTTTCAATAATCGTCTTGACGTTTTAAACACAGCAAAGACTCTTGAAGATACTGGTGTAGCAGCCTACAATGGCGCCGGAAAATTGTTGACCAATCCCGATTACTTATTGTTGGCGGGTAAAATTGTTTCGGTTGAGGCCAGACATGCTTCGGCGATTAGAAGCGTTCTGAACCCAAATTCGAAAGACTTCGCTGGGGATGATGTAATCGATATTACAACGGGGTTGGATATGGCAAAAGATCCTTCTGATATCTTGGTAGCGGCAGGCGGTTTTATTACGACTGATTTTACTGCGAATTATTTGCCTTAACCCTAACCTCTAAATTTAAAGATCATGAATATATTAAAATTTATAGAGTCGTTTACGAATGAAAATTTCAATCAGACTCCTAGTTCAAGAAGAGAAAGTTTTGGACAATTTAAAAAAATCGGAGCCGATTTCGCTTTAGCCGCAATTCCTTTCGGAATGGTTTTAGGTTCTCAAAAAACATCGGCAGCCAATTTCGCATCGGCTACTGACACGCCAATTTCCGCATTGCAGTTGGCATTGACTTTAGAATACCTCGAAGATGAATTCTACCAAATGGGTTTAGATTCCGGCGTTATTCCCGTTGGAGCAAATTCTGGGCGCGATTTGAAAGTATTTCAACAAATAGCGCAGCATGAAGCTTCACACGTTCAGTTTCTGATTGCAGGACTGGGCGGCGTAGACAGTCCGAATTTTGTAGCAAAGCCTACTTTTGATTTTACGGTAGGAGGCGCTTTTACTCCATTTACCGATTACCAGCAGTTTCTCGCATTGGCACAAGCCTTTGAAGATACTGGTGTAAGAGCCTACAAAGGACAAGCAGGAAACTTGATATCGACACCGGATTTATTAACCGCAGCATTGCAGATTCATTCTGTTGAAGCGCGCCATGCTTCAGAAGTAAGAAGACTTCGCGGATTGAAAGGATGGATTACCGGAAATCAGCGCGGTGCAGGAATGCCGGCTGAGACACAAGCGGTTTATGATGGCGAAGATAATATTACGCAGGCAGGATTTAATACTTCCTCAGCATTTGGTGCTGGTGCTGGAACAGAGTCTTATGACGAACCATTAACCGGTGCACAAGCAACTTCAATAGCAAGTCTTTTCATAGTGCCATAAATTTCAAATTACCTAATTTCAAAAAGTCATCTTTACTAATATTGATAGAGATGGCTTTTTTGATGGAAAAAACAAAATATAAAGTGCTGATTTTCATAAAAAATGACGACTTAAAAAAAACCTTAAAATAATCTTTTACAGGTATTTGGATTTAAAATAAAATAATGTACTTTTGCAACCCCTTTATTGGGGATGGAATGTTTAATTTAAATTAATTATTGTGGACGCATTAAGTTACAAGACAATTTCAGCGAACAAAGCCACGATCACCAAAGAGTGGATCGTTGTAGATGCTGATGGTCATAACCTGGGTCGTCTTGCTTCAAAAGTAGCTATGATTTTGAGAGGTAAGTACAAACCAAGTTATACACCGCACGTAGACTGTGGCGATAACGTAATTGTTATCAACTCAGAGAAAATCAACCTTACAGGTACCAAAATGGATGACAAAATTTATATGCGTCATACAGGGTATCCAGGAGGACAAAGAACCTTGACTGCAAAAGTATTGCAATCAAAAAACCCTGCTACTTTAGTAGAAAAAGCAGTGAAAGGAATGTTGCCTAAAAACAAATTGGGCGCTGAGCTTTTCAGAAATCTAAATGTTGTTGTAGGTTCAGAGCACAAACAAGGCGCTCAAAAACCTAAAACTGTTAACCTTAACGATCTTAAGTAATGGGAGTAATTCACAAAATCGGTAGAAGAAAAACCGCTGTTGCACGTGTTTACGTTTCAGAAGGAACGGGAAAAATCACGGTAAACAAAAAAGAATTCGCAACCTATTTCCCAACAGCTACTTTACAGTACAAAGTAATGCAACCGATGTCGATGACTGAAAATGCAACGAACTACGACGTAAAAGTAAATGTTTACGGAGGTGGTTCAACAGGCCAAGCAGAAGCTGTTCGTATGGCTTTGGCTAGAGCTATGTGTGAAGTTGGCGAAGGAAACAGAGCAATCTTAAAACCAGAAGGTTTATTGACAAGAGATCCAAGAATGGTGGAGCGTAAAAAATTCGGACAGAAAAAAGCGCGTAAAAGATTCCAGTTCTCTAAACGTTAATATTGCCTGTCTTGTCATTTGGGCAAGACACCAGATTAGAAAAATTAAAAACAATGTTGTTGTTGTCCTGATTCGTCGGGAAATTAGTTTAGCATCTAAATGCAGTCAGCCGTATAACGCCATCTCTGCATTGCTAATTCAACAGAACGTAAACTAAGAAAAAAATGTCACAAAAAGTAGAAGTAAAAGAATTACTGGAAGCAGGTGTACACTTCGGACACATGACCAGAAAATGGGACCCAAACATGGCCCCTTACATTTATATGGAGCGTAATGGAATTCACATTATCAACCTATATAAAACCGCAGCAAAAATTGAAGAGGCTAACGAAGCCATGAAAAAAATCGCTGCATCAGGTAGAAAAATCTTATTCGTAGCTACCAAAAAACAAGCAAAAGATATCGTTGCTGAAAAAGCAAAATCTGCCAACATGCCTTACATCACTGAAAGATGGCCAGGCGGAATGTTGACCAACTTCGTAACCATCCGTAAAGCCGTTAAGAAAATGGCTTCTATTGATAAGATGAAGAAAGACGGAACATTCATGACGCTTTCTAAAAAAGAGCGTTTGCAGGTAGATCGTCTTCGTGCTAAATTAGAGAAAAATCTAGGTTCAATCGCTGATATGTCTAGACTACCAGCTGCCTTGTTCGTAGTGGATATAAAAGCGGAACATATCGCAATAAAAGAAGCACAAAAATTAAACATTCCAGTTTTCGCCATGGTAGACACGAATTCTGATCCACGTGAAGTGGATTATGTAATTCCTTCTAATGACGATGCTTCTAAATCAATCGATAAAATTCTATCATTGGTAACAGCTGCTGTAATTGACGGACTTTCAAATAGAAACGCCGATGCTATTACAGAAGATGCTGATGCTGCTGAAGTTACTGAAACTACGCCGGTAGCAGAAGCTCCAGCTGTTGAAGCTCCAGCAGTAGAAGAAGTTGTAGCTGAAGTTGCTGCTCCTGAGGCTGAAGAAGCTGACCCGAGCGCTAGCGAACTGGCGGAGCAAAAAACAGAAGAATAAATAAAATAAAATTCCAATTCAGAAATTCCAAATTCCAAAAGTCAGTGTTAATTCACGATTTGTTAAACTTGGAATTTGGGATTTTTAAATTGGAATTTCTTTTTTTAATCAATAATCATAAAAAAATAAAAAATGATGGCAACAATTACTGCTGCAGACGTAAATAAATTAAGAACCATCACCGGTGCCGGAATGATGGATTGCAAAAAAGCATTGGTAGAAGCGGATGGCGATTTCGATTTAGCAATCGAAAACCTACGTAAAAAAGGTCAAAAAGTAGCGGCTAACCGTTCGGATAGAGAATCTACTGAAGGTGCTGCAATTGCTGTTGTAAGCGCTGATAAAAAAGAAGGTGTAGTAATCACTTTAAACTGTGAGACTGATTTCGTAGGAAAAAATGAAGGTTTCGTAAAATTGGCTACCGATTTGGCTAACCTTGCGTTACAACATGCTACAAAAGAATCTTTCTTGGCTGCTGATTTCAACGGAATCACAGTGGCTGAAAAATTAATTGAGCAAACCGGAGTAATCGGAGAAAAAATCGAAGTGGCTTCTTTCGAAAGATTGTCTGGCGCTTTCGTTGGATCATACATCCACGCCGGAAATAAAATCGCTACTTTGGTAGCCCTTTCTGCTAACGTTGCTGGAGCTGAAGAAGCTTCAAGAAACGTGGCGATGCAAGCTGCTGCGATGAACCCAATTGCTTTAGATGAAGCTGGTGTTGATAGCGATACTGTTGCAAAAGAAATCGAAATCGCAAAAGATATCTTGCGTCAAGAAGGAAAACCAGAAGCGATGATCGAAAATATCGCTAAAGGAAAACTAGGCCGTTTCTTCAAAGACAATACTTTGGTAAACCAAGATTACATCAAAGACGGAGCGATGAGTGTTACGGCTTATGTGAAATCAGTAGATGCCAACTTGACTGTTACAGGTTTCAAAAGAGTGGCTTTAGGATAATCAATCCTGATTCAAATATAAAATCCCGTCTTGTGAAAATAAGACGGGATTTTTTTTGATTCCATGCTAAAATATTGCTTCGATTTACAACTAATTTATACCAGAATTTTCTTCAATCCATCGGCAACACTTATCCACAGAAAATTGAAAAAAGACTTCTCGGGTGCACGATTAACTTCTACCTGTGCCTCTTTTACCTTATCCTTTGTATCTTTTTTTACAAAAACACTGGCAACGAAAGTTAAGATTTTGTTTTTCTTTTTGCGGTCGTCTTTTTGGTAAATGATGAACTTCAGATCGTCGTACTTGACAGCCAATTGGCCCGAATTTCGTTTGTCATTTCCAGTGAAATTAAAATGCACTTCGTCCATGATGCCTTTTGCAGTAACATTCATGTAAGGTTTCGTAAAGGCTGACACTTTTTCAACATCGAAATTGGTCAGCGTGCCATTGATGTTAAACGCATCACTTTTGTCCATCACATTAAATTTCCAATTCACATCCAATGGCGCATCATTCATAAACTTGCATTTGATTTTAAACTTTGTATCAACAAGCTTTTTCTTTTTAAAACCACTGCAGATGTCATTTCCGGTAAGGTTGAAATGCGTGAAAGACAATTTCCCCGCACCCACTTTGGCAGCGTTTTCCTCTTCATATTCTACAGTAGAATTGCGGATTTTGAGCGTATCTACTTTCAGATCAAACTTCAACTCACGGAGCAATTTGTTGTAAAGATCCTTTTTTTGGAAATCGTCTGGCGGCACTCTTGACCGGTAAATATTCGCAGCAATATGATGTAAAGCAACCACATTGCTATGGAAGAAAAAATCATCCGCATGAAAACCCCAATCGATTTTAGATACCGTTAACGAATCGCAACGCACGGTATACAAATCTTTTTCTTTAGGAATTTTCGTTGCGAATGCAGTTCTCGAATATTCCGGAATCACCTCCAAATAATCAACTTTAAGATCTGTTTTGGAAGCTTGTAGCCTTTTGGTCCGAAGCTCGTAAAACGGATTAGGATGATAAGCAACACTATCGCAACGAAACGCATAATTCTGGAACTGAAATGGTACTTTTTGTTTCAAAGTAACTTCGCTAATCAAGATTCCGTTGAGTTGCAAATTAATATTCTGCACGCTAAGTATCGCTTTATTATTTTGGACATTAACAATCTTAACATCGCCCCGATACAGGGAAATATCCGACACGTAAATGATTTTTCCAAAAGGCGCTACTACCGATTCTCGAATGCTTTTAGCGTTGTTGATCGCCTTCTCATTTTTTTTGTACAGAATGAGTTTTGGATGATCGATCGTGATACTTCTCGCTTTGATTTTATCTCGGAAAAGGATATCCCAAATCTTAAAATCACGGACCTCAATGCTGTGCACTTTCGCGTAAATACCAGCTTTGTTGATTGTGTCTTTCAATGATGCTTTGGGCACTACAACCACGTCATTTGCCACTAGGTTGCTATTTAACAACGAGACTTCGAGGTTTTTATACGTGATGGAATATGCGGAATCATTTTCTCTATTAATGGCTTTGGGAAACTGGAAATTAATCCAAAGGTTAAGTCCAATATTCAGCACAATAATAAGTACCAATAATGTGTCTAAAGCCATTACAACTTTCCAATACCATTTCATAGTAATAAAGTTAATGTTAACCGATCATAAAATTAACGATTACAATATAAAACAGCGCATTAAGTGTTTACTTTACTATAATAAATGGACATTATATAAAAAGCCAATACAGTGCATCTATGCAATTACTTATTTTTATTGCATAAGTTAAAAAAAAGTTATAAACTTGTTTGATTGAAGTCAAAAAACAAACATTCGTACAAAATCAAAACAAACAAACATGAAAAAATCAATTATTTTATTAATTGCATTCTGCTCCGCCTTGGCAGCTAATGCGCAGAAAGACAAGCGGGAAGAAGGTATTAAACTTGGAATTAAAGGCGGATTGAACGTTTCCAATCTTATGGGCGATTTTGATGACCTAGCCATTAGAACGAGTATCAATATCGGATTGTTAGCCGAAATCATCATTTCTGACAAATTCTCAATCCAACCCGAGTTATTATATTCCGGACAAGGAGCAACATACACAGGCGACGACCCATCACTGGGAAGACTTAAATTGGATTATGTTCTTTTACCAGTTTTGGCAAAATTTCCCATAGCCGGCGACTTAAGTCTCGAAGTAGGTCCACAACTTGGCTTTTTAGTGTCTTCTAAAAATAAAACCAACGATTCCAACGAAACTATAGAAGATATCAAAACCATGGATTTCGGTTTGGATGCAGGTTTGGAATACGAGCTCAAAAGCGGTGTTATTTTTCAAGGCCGATACAATCTAGGTTTGACAAACATCAACGACAATAGCGATAACGATCGTTTAAGCAATGGCGTGATTTCTTTGTCTGTTGGATATCTATTTTAGTCTCATCATCACATGAAAAAAAACACCCTCTTTTTTATTGCGACCTTTTTAGTGACAATGTCAATAACTGCGCAAACAGAAGCAACCAATCCGGTTGCAAAATATCGAAGAAGTTCCCTCTATACTTTAATGATTGACGATCAAAGTCGCCCGTACGCGAACGTCATCAGAGCATCCTTTGAAAAAGGTCCGATTCCTGAAAAATTCAATGACCATAATTTAGGAACCCGCGTCATTCCTACGACTAACGCAAAAGACGAATCTGGAAACATCACTGCTTTTCTTGAAAACAATCATGTTGCTAGAGATGTAGTCGCCAAATGGTTCAATCGTTCTGCTACCGGTGGCTTCAACATGGATTTGATTGCAAGCCGCGGAAAGTATGACGCCGCTGCACTCGATATTGCGAAAGCGAAAGCAAGCCAAAGAGGATTGGAATCAGTTGCCGATGCGGGTGAAGAACTAATCAAAAACACTTTTGTATTGGTGAATGATTACAACTACGTTTCTAAAGAAGAAGTAGCCAAAAAAGTAGGCGGTTGGCTTGACAAAATCGGAAACGTAGCTAGTGCTGCCGGTTTAGGTGATGTTGCAGCGACTACTACATTAACTGCCGGTGCCGTAAACGTGGCAGGGAAAGGATATGTTGTAAAAACTAACGCCTATCTCTATCGGTTGGTTTGGAATGAAGAAACGGCCGCTATTTTTTACAACGATTATTGGGCAGACGACACAACCATCACGCCTGAAAAAAAGCAAGCCTTCGAAAATTCGAGCATCTTCAAGTTTGAACTCATCGGTTCCGATACTTCATGGGCTGACGTACAATCTACCGTTTTCACCAAAAAGACAGAAGAAGAACTTATAGAAAAGGCTACTATTAAAGCAATCGATGCCGTTATTGTTAAACTTCAAAAAAATCATGACGAATTCAAAACCAAAACACCTTTATATAGCGGCGAACCCATTACAGCTAAAATTGGTCTTAAGGAAGGTTTGTCAGAAAAATCAAAATTTGATGTTTTAGAACAACGACAGGACAAAAACGGCAAAACCGAATATGTCGTTGTTGGCTCTTTAAAAGTTGACGACAGCCAGCCAATTTGGGACAACCGTTACGGTGCTGACGAAGAGAATCCAAACAGTACTACTGACAGAACTTTCTTCAAAAAAACGGGCGGAGGAACCTTTTACGCTGGCATGCTGATCGTTCAAAAGAAAGGAAAATAATAATTTAAAATCAATTTAAAAATGAAAACAAAACAATTAATGACTCTTGTACTTTTAGTGTTTACGACAGCGATTTTTGCACAATCGGGGAAACAAAAAAAAGCCGACAAAGCCACAAGAGAATGGCGTTATGAAATAGAATGTGCCGGTATCGGAAAGGACGGAACTTATCTTCTGAAAGTTTGGTCGTACTCTAAAAAAGCTTCTATTGCAATTACACAAGCTAAAAAGAACGCCGTTCATGGTGTAATCTTCAAAGGATTTTCAGGTGGCGGACAAGGTTGTACTTCACAAAAAGCATTGGCTTCGAATCCGAATATTGAAGAAGAGAAAGCAGATTTCTTTGATCCGTTTTTTGAAGAAGGTGGAAAATATATGAAATATGTATCTGAATCTTCCGATGGAAATGTCGATGCCGGTGACCGCGTAAAAGTGGGTAAAGAATACAAAATCGGGGTTCTAGTTTCCGTTCAAAAAGACGCTTTGCGTAAGGATTTGGAAGCTGCGGGAATCGTTAGAGGATTGTCATCTGGATTTTAAAAATAGGTAATTATGAAATCGCCACGAACAAACTGTTTGTGCAAACAAAACCAAAAATAATAAGGCGATAACATAGATGACCAATAACAAAATAAACTTTACATATATGAAAATTAAAATAGCACTTCTTGCCATATTATTGTCGACTTCGGCAATCTATGCACAAAAGAAAATCGCAGGAAACTACGGCTACAAAACCGAATGCATGGGCGTTGAAGGCGACGGATCCGCAACCGTAAAAGCTTGGGGCAACGGGCGAAATAGATCTGATGCTGTAGAGCAGGCGAAAAAGAACGCCGTGCGCGATATCATTTTCCACGGACTTCTAGAAGGAAAACAGGACTGCAAACAGAAACCTTTGATTTTTGAAGTCAATGCCGAAGAGAAATACGAAGATTATTTCAACAAATTTTTTGCCGATGGCGGAGAATTTAAAAACTACATTTCTCTGCGCGACGAGAGAATCCTTGACAAATTAGACCGTGACCGTAAAAAAGGACGTGGTAGTGTAACCAACGGGTTTATCGTGAGAGTACTGCGTTCGGAATTGAAAGCAAAATTAATAGCAGACGGTATTATTAAATAATTTAGCAATTTAACATGATGAAAAATCAATTCAATAAAAAAATATTTACGCTATTAGCTGTCCTTTGTTTGAGCTTTGCTTTCGGACAGGCTAAAAAACCTACTATTATGGTAGTTCCTAGTGAAGTTTGGTGCAACACCAACGGATACATGACCACGTACAACAATCAAGGAACGCCGACTAAAATTCCTGATTTCAAAAAAGCTTTTCAGGAAAATGCATCCTTGCTTCAAGTCATCGCAAAAATCAATACCTTGATGCAAGAGAGAGGATTTCCATTGAAAGACATGTCTTCGGCGATAAAAACTTTAGAAAGTGAAAGTGCTGAAAACGCAATGTTGACTTCAAAAACGGGCGCAGGCATTGCTGAAAGTCCATATGACAGATTGAAAAAAGTTGCTAAAGCAGACATTATTATGGAATTGACTTGGACTGTCAATACCACTGGACCAAAAAAATCAATCACCTACACTTTACGAGGACTCGATGCCTACACTGACAAACAAGTAGCAGGTAGCGGCGGTACAGGAGCCCCATCTTTTTCTGCAGAATTGCCGGTGTTGTTGGAAGAAGCCGTATTGGCTAATATTGACAACTTCAACGGACAATTGCAAGCGCACTTCGATGACATGTTCGCCAACGGTCGTGAAATTATCGTAAGAATAAAGAAATTCGATTCGTGGCCTGATGATTTGGAAACAGAATACGCCGGGAAAGATCTAGCCACTGCCATTGAAGAATGGATGACTGCCAACACCGTTAAAGGGAGATACAATTTAAGCGATGCTACTGAAAATGCGCAATTGTATGAGCAAGTCCGTATTCCGTTATATGATGCTTCAGGAAAAGCAACCGATGCAAGAGGTTTCGTAAAAGGTCTTCAGGCTACACTCAAAGCAGCACCTTACAATATCACCAATAAACTAACGATGAAAGGTTTAGGACAAGCTGTCATTGTCTTAGGCGAAAAATAAAACCAACAATTATGAAAAATTTAATCAATAAAATCTCTTGCTGCATTGCAGTATTCGGATTTACTGCCTTATCAATGGCGCAGGAATCTTCTACGAGTGCAGGTGCTTTGGGTAGAATTTCAATCACGCCATACGTTCCGGATCAACTTGAAGGTTTGCCACCAGCTGCTGCGAATATGCTCGCCAACAAATTAAACCAAATCGTTTCCGCCAATGGAATTTCGGGTTCAGGGATCAATTCAAGATTCATCATTACGCCCGATATCGACGTTGCGACTAAGGATATGTTAGCTACGGCTCCGCCAATGACGGCATTAACTTTAAATGTAAACCTATATATCGGCGACGGTTATGATGGAAAGAAATATGCCACACAAACCGTAACCGTGAAAGGTGTAGGAACCAACGAAACTAAAGCTTACATGGATGCGTTGAAAAACATCAAACCCACTGATGCCGGAATCCAGAGCTTTGTTGCTGGAGCTAAAACCAAAATCATCAACTATTACAATGAAAGATGCGGTCAGATCATCAACGAATCTAAAGCTTTAGAATCGCAATCAAATTATGAAGGCGCACTGATGAAACTGACTTCTGTTCCAGAAGAAGCTACAGAATGCTACAACAAAAGCATGACGGCAGTTGCTGCGGTGTGGAAAAAGTATATCGAGCGCGACTGCAAACTCAAGATGAGCGAAGCCAACGCAAAATGGAACGCAAACCAAAGTTGGGAAACTGCCAATGAAGTTGGAGCCATCTTAAGCGCTATAGATCCCGAAGCTTCCTGTTACAATGAAGCCAAAGCTTTAAACGAAAAAATCGGTAAACGCGTCCTTGAGATCGACAAAAGGGAGTGGAATTATAAAATGGAAATCGACGTCAACCTTGAAAGAGATCGGATTACGGCCATCCGTGATATTGGCGTTGCCTACGGAAACGGACAGCCGAAAAGCATGACCTATAATATTATTGGCTGGGGTCGCTAAAAAAACCGCAACGTAAAAATTAAACCTCGATTCCTAAAACGGCTCGGGGTTTTTTTATCAAAAAAGTAGATTGGAATCATCCGTTTTAGTAAATTTATCCATGTTTAAATCTAAAAAAGATACCGTTTATGTTGTCCTCGCAGGCATATTCATCACGAACGCGGTAGTGGCCGAATTGATCGGTGGAAAACTAATTCATGTAGGCTCCGCGGTTATGAGCGTTGGTATTTTACCTTGGCCTGTCGTTTTTGTTACGACGGATTTAATCAATGAATATTTCGGTGAAAAAGGTGTCAAGCGACTTTCGATTATTACGGCGAGTTTAATTGCGTATTGTTTCGTATTACTCTACGGCGCACTTAAAATTCCTGCCGTAAACGGACCCGATCTAGTTAACGATGTCCAGTTTACTGCCGTCTTCGGGCAGAGTATGTGGATCATCGTCGGCAGCATCATCGCATTTCTGGTGTCGCAATTGATTGATGTCACAATTTTCCATTTCGTTAAAACCCGCACCGGTAATAAAATGATTTGGCTTAGAAGTACGGGGTCAACCGTTATCTCACAACTTTTCGATAGTTTTATCGTACTCGGAATTGCTTTTTGGATGACCGGTAAAATGACCACAGCCGTTTTTATTCTATCGGCTTTTACCGGCTATTTCGTTAAACTGATCATTGCAATTCTGCTGACTCCGTTGATTTATCTCGGCCATTTCTTAATTGACAAATACATCAACTCAAACTAATGGAAACGAAAATACGCTGTACCTGGTGCGAGAAAGATGATCTTTACCGCAACTATCATGATAACGAATGGGGAAACCCTGTTTATGACGACGATACGTTATTCGAATTTTTGGTTTTGGAAACTTTTCAAGCCGGACTCAGTTGGTATACGATTCTGAAAAAACGCGACAATTTCCGCAAAGCGTTTGACCAATTTGATTATAAAAAAGTCGCAAAGTATGGTGAAGACGAAGTTCAAAAATTAATGCAGGATCAAGGCATCATTAGAAATCAACTCAAAATCCGCGGTACGATTTCAAATGCGATTGCTTTCATGAAAGTGCAGCAAGAATTCGGCAGTTTCTCCAAATACATTTGGGGATTTGTAGATCACACACCGATTATCAACAATCTAAATTCGATGTCAGAAATTAAAGCAACTTCTGAAATTTCCGATATTTTGAGTAAGGATTTAAAGAAACGCGGCTTTAAATTCGTTGGTTCGACCGTTGTTTATGCCCACATGCAAGCGACAGGAATGGTGGATGATCACGTCGCAGCTTGTTGGAAAAAATCGTCTTAGAACGAGATTCCTGTATATACAATTTCACCACCCACAATGTTGAGTCCTTTACGCAAATCCTTGTTGCGTTCGCATGCTACTTTCCAACCCAGATTTGCAATCTTCAACACATAGGGCAACGTCACATTGGTCAAGGCAAGTGTTGATGTATAGGGAACTGCTCCGGGCATGTTCGCCACGCAATAATGCACGACATCGTCAATGATGTAAGTCGGATTTTCATGTGTTGTTGGCTTTGTCGTTTCAAAACAACCGCCTTGGTCAACCGCCACATCTACGATTACTGTTCCAGGATTCATTTCCTTGAGCATGTCTTTCGTAATCAGTTTCGGGGCTTTCCCGCCGGTTACCAAAACCGCTCCGACTATGAGATCGTGGTTTTTGATATGTCTTCTAATATTGTATTCGCTCGAGAATTCGGTCACGACATGGTTCGGCATCACATCATTTACATAGCGCAATCTTTTCATATTGATGTCGAGTATTGTTACATGCGCACCTAAACCTGCCGCCATTTTTGCAGCCTGAATACCAACAACACCGGCACCAAGCACCAGTACTTTTCCTGGAGGAACACCTGGCACGCCTCCGAGCAAAATGCCCCGTCCTTTGATGGGTTTTTCGAGATATTTTGCGCCTTGCTGGATTGCCATTCTTCCAGCAACTTCTGACATTGGGGTCAATAAGGGTAGCGTTCCGTCTTCATCTTCAACAGTTTCGTAGGCGATGCAAATGGCTTTACTCGCAATCATGGCTTGGGTCAATTCTTTGCTTGAGGCAAAATGGAAGTAGGTAAACAGTATTTGATTGGGTTGGATTAATGGGTATTCTGCTGCAATCGGCTCTTTGACTTTGACAATCATGTCGCTGACACTATAAACTTCAGCTGCTTTTTTGAGCATCATAGCTCCGGCTGCTTCGTAGTCTTCATCAAAAAAGCCACTTCCTTCGCCTGCACCATTTTGAATGTAAACAGTATGGTTGTTTTTAGTAAGTTCGAAAACACCTGCCGGCGTCAATCCAACCCTGTTCTCATTATTTTTAATTTCTTTCGGAACCCCTATTTTCATGAATAAAATGTATTGATTATGTATCAAATATACATTGAAGCCCTTTTAATTTTGGGGTTGAATTTAAAAAATTATAGAATTTAGGTTCTTTTTATGATTTTAATAAAATCGACCCTGTTTATTTCACGACATCCTAAACTTTCAAGGTGCTCATTATAAACTTGACAATCCAACAATTGGTAGTTTTCAGATTTGAGTTGATTTACGAGACTCACAAAAGCTATTTTTGACGCATTCGGCTCCAAAGAAAACATACTTTCGCCACAGAACACATGACCCAAATCGATACCGTATAAACCGCCCACTAACTTGTCGTCTTTCCAAACCTCAACCGATATTGCGAATCCAATCTCGTGAAGGTTGCCATATGCCTGAATCATCTCGTCGGTAATCCAAGTTCCGTTTTGCCCGCTGCGTTTTACGTTCTGACAATTTGAGATAACTTCTTTAAAATGCTGGTTGAATGTCACTTGGAAGGTCTCGCGATTTAAAATATTGCGCATACTTTTCGAGATTTTCAATTCATCAAGAAACAAAACCATGCGCGGATCAGGCGACCACCATAATATCGGTCCATCAGCGTCAAACCAAGGAAAAATACCACTGCGATACGCCAGCATCAATCGCTCTGGAGATAAATCACCGCCAAACGCCACAATGCCTTCTGTTGACGCTGTTTCAACTGCCGGGAAATAAAGTGCTTTGGTGAGGAGCTGCATCGGATAAAATTTATGAGTGTAAACTAAATGAAAAATCAGAAACTAGACCGCGCTAATTTCTGATTTTAAATTCCTTTTTTTAGTTCTAACTTCTAATCTTTTAGAAAGGCAAATCGTCATGCTCTTCCTCAGTAAAACTTGGAGCCGGTTCAAAAGCTTGTGCCGCAGGCATTGGCGGAGCTTG
The DNA here is from genome assembly GCA_031425295.1 of Flavobacterium sp. Classification (GTDB taxonomy): domain Bacteria; phylum Bacteroidota; class Bacteroidia; order Flavobacteriales; family Flavobacteriaceae; genus Flavobacterium. The sequence goes on from JANPJB010000131.1 coordinate 28,501, forward strand.
TTGCGGTGTTTCAGCTTGTAATTTTCCGATTCTCCAACCTTGGATTGTGTTAAAATAAACGGTTTCCCCTTGCGGATTAACCCATTCTCTTCCACGCAAATTGATCTCGATTTTCACAGCTTCACCGACAGCAAAACCATTCAATAAATCGCATTTGTCTTGTACGAACTGCACCAATATGTGTTGCGGATATTGCTCATCCGTAGTCACGACAACATCTCTTTTTTTGAATCCCGACGAACCCACTTCCTTGGTGGTGTCGATCATTTTAATTTTCCCTGTAACTTCCATCTTCTAAATTTTTTGTTTGTTATTTTCTTGAAATTGTATTCGCCAGCAGGACTTTCCAAGCAGATGCTACATCTTGTTGGTTTAAGTATGCTTTGGCTTTCTGATGAATTTTCAAATCATCGTCGCCACTTAAAATGCCTTTTACGGCAAAATTTTCTTTTACAAATATAGTAACTTCTTCCGGCGTAGGCAAGGCATCAATATTGCCCAACATTCCCAAATCATTGCCATTGAAAACACTGCTTTTTCTGATAAAATCCGGAATCGCATCAACACCAATTCCCAGACTGGCTATGGGTTTGGGCACCTCGAACAAACCTGCGTTGGCACGCGAATACCAATTGTTTCCCATACGCGATACCAGATCGATTTTGTGTTGGTCGATATTGCCGTCAGCATCAAGGATTTTCTCGTCAATATGGATTTTGAGCACTTCACAAATGATCAGATTTCCGGCGCCGCCTTCGGTTCCTAATGCAATAATCTGATTGACCTTACACTCAAATTGTACTGGCGATTCTTTGACACGATAAGGTTTTACGATATCGGATGGAAGCTGCGTCAAACCTGACTTCACAAATTCATTGACACCATCTGCATATTCTGTACTCGACAAAGAGGCCTGCTGCACGATATCATAATTAACGATATTGATCACAACTTCCTTTGTGGCTTCCGCATTGATTAATGTGTGTTTTATGGTATTGTTACGAACACGACGTGCCGGTGAAAAAATCAGAATCGGCGGATTTGAACTAAAAACATTAAAAAAACTAAACGGTGATAAGTTCGGTTTCCCGCTTGTGCTTATGGTGCTTGCAAAAGCTATCGGACGCGGCGCCACGGCACTTTGCAGAAAGGATTGTAATTTTAACGGCGGTACATCTTTGGGTTCAAGGCTTAACATGCGTAATTCGGTTTATACAAAAATAAGCAATAGGATTATGCGATAGGGATTCGTGTTGATAAGGGAAGCGCTTTGTTGAAAAGTATTAGCATAGTTTCCGGAATGCCTAGCCGTGATCGCAACGGCATCCTTTTGTGCCGGTGTTCGGGACAAAAGATATAGTGAAGAGCGCGACCCGAGCTCCTAAAGAGCGAAATGGCGACAGCAAAAAGCTCCTAAAAAAACAATTTTATTTATTAACAATTCTTAGAACTATAACGTTTTAGTTGTCATTTAATGCAATTAAAAATGTATATTTTAAAAAATATGCAAAAACGTGTAGAATTTATTGTTAATTTCATAAAGTTAAAATTAAAACCCTACCTATTCTATGAAAGCAAAATTATCTTTACAATGGATGGCCTGTTTGATTGTATTTATGTGTACCGCGCCATCTTCGAAAGGGAATGCACAATCAGCCGCAAACGTCAATGACATTATGCTGCAGGCCTTTGGATGGGACGTGCATACGCAACTTTCGGTAGCTAATGAAGGAGGATTGTATAATTATTTAAAAAATCGCGCTGGTGGATATGCTGCTGCGGGTTTTAACGTAATTTGGCTACCACCACCAAGTAAATCAACCGGCGGTGTGGGCTATATTCCTACGGAGCTCTTTAATTTTTCGCAAACGGTCTATGGTTCTGAAGCACAATTGCGAGCGCTATTGACGACATTGAATGCGAGTACACCAAGAATCCATCCGATGGCGGATATTGTTGTCAATCATCGCGGTGGTACGACCAATTGGACGGATTTCACGAACCCGACTTGGGACTGCCGTTCGATCACCAGTAACGATGAAGCAAATTTCGGTACCATTACCGGAGTCAGACCTTGCGGAACGCCGGATACCGGTGAAGACTTTAATGGCGGAAGGGATTTAGATCATACGAATTTGCAAGTTCAAACTGGTGTCAAAGAATACTTAACACGGCTCAAAGCCTTGGGCTTCGACAGTTGGCGTTGGGATGTAGCTAAAGGTTTTTCAGCTGGATATTTTGGAGATTATATTAATGCGTCTGCGCCTTACGCTTCGGTGGGAGAATATTGGGATGGCAATACCGCGACATTAAAATCTTGGGTCACTGGCACAGGTAGCAGATCAGCCGCTTTCGATTTTTCTTTATACTACAATGCTTTACAACCAGCGATCAACAGTGGTAATTATGCGGCGCTTTCCGGAAATCCGGGTTTGGCTGGGCAATACGGCTATGCTGACAAAGCGGTTACTTTCATTGACAATCATGACACTTTCGTGAAACCAGGAAGCTTCGTCTCGACTGCCAATATCATGAAAGGATATGCTTTTATCCTAACCCATCCGGGCATTCCTTGCGTTTTCTTTCCTCATTATTATGGCGGCACTTACAGCAAAGATGGCGTGACGGTCAACTACAGTTCGAATCAAACTGCAATTGATAAATTGATGTCCATTAGAAAAAACAACGGCATTAATGCATACAGTTCCGTTGTGGTTTCGAATGCGGGTTCTTTTTATTCGGCTACAATCGACAACAAAATCGTCGTGAAAATCGGTCCAGGCATGTGGAATCCGGGAACAGGCTGGGTTTTAAAAACATCAGGAACCGATTATGCAGTCTGGGAAAAAGAGATCATTGCTGATATTCCGAGTTTAACGATTACACCAGCTGGCGGCAGTTTTAATGCGGGAACTAATGTCAACGTGGTTTTGACAGCCAACAACAACACCTCAACCATTTATTACACACTCGACGGTTCGACGCCAACAACGGCTTCGGCATCTAGCTTGGGTACAAAATCATTAACCATTAGCGGCACAACAACTTTAAAAGCGTTTGTTCGCAATATGGCTAGCGTAAGTTCTACTGTGAAAACTGAAATATATACGTTTTCAAACCCTACCACTTTCACCATCTATTTTAAAAAACCATCGAATTGGAACGCTGCCGTCAAGATATATTATTGGGGCACAACCGGAACGGCACCTGCGGTAACTTGGCCTGGTACTGCCATGACTTTGGATTGCGGCAGCTGGTATAAATTTACATTTCCATCAACGGTAAGTGCCTCAAACTTAATTTTCAATGATGGGGCTTCCCAAACAGCCGACTTAAATGCGACGGCAGGAATCAAATATTATGACAACGGATGGCTTAGCGGGCCTCCTGCAAATCGATGCCAGACTGGGATGACAGTCTATTTCAAACCGCCAACAACCTGGACAACCGCGCCAAAAATTCATTATTGGAATGCTATGCCGACCGGGAGCGCTGCCAATACCACTTGGCCTGGTTTAACCATGATTGCGGATGCCAACGGCTTTTATAAGTATACTATTGTTGGAGCTACCTCGGCGAACATTGTTTTCAATAACGGTAATAGTGGGAACGGAAATCAAACGCCAGACCTACTCAATAAGACGAACGGGTACTCCTATACTTGGGGCGCTGCGGCGAGGTTGCTGGAGGATAAACCGACTTTCGATGCTACAATATTATATCCGAATCCGGTAATTGATGTACTTCAAATAGACTCACAATCAGCCGTTAGTAATTATAGACTTGTTGATATTCGAGGTGCTATTTTAAAGGAAGGTAGGCCAACTGACAACACAATAGATATGCGTAATTTGAATCCAGGCCTCTATTTCATACAAATTATCTACGAGACCGGAGAAAATGAAGTGCAGCGGATTTTGAAAAAGTAAACCCAAAAATTCTTAAAATCAAGGCTTAAACGCAATCTGTGTTTAAGCCTTTTTTCTGAAAAAACCTCAGCACACTTCATTTAACAATCTAACAGCATTTATTTCTTTATATTTAGTCCCACAAAATACTTCAAATGCAGTTTTCGAATAAAAAAAATATTACCCGTTGGATCTTGATCGCTGCTTCGTTTGTGATTATTACCTTGATTTTGTGGAATACGTATACATTTTTCCAAATTTTCAAAAACGAAGAACGTGTTAAAATGGAGCATTGGGCGGAAGCTCAAAAAACACTGAATAATGCTGGCACCGATACTGATATCGAACTGCCTTTGAAGATTATCCAAAATGCGAGAATTCCGATCATTCTGACCGAAAGAAACAAAGTGCTCAGCACAAAGAACATTGATGAAAACATTGCAAACGATCCGCACCAAATTGTAGCATTTCTTATCAAGCTCAGAAATCAGAACGACCCAATCGCGATAGAATACGCGCCCGGTAAATACCAGTATTTGTATTACGGCGATTCGTCGTTGCTGAATAAACTCAAATATTATCCGATCGCGTTGGTTTTAATTATCGTGCTGTTCAGTGCTTTGGTGTATAATTTTTACAAAAGCACTAAAATGGCAACGCAAAACAAGCTTTGGGCTGGAATGGCGAAAGAAACCGCGCATCAAATTGGCACACCATTATCGTCTTTGATCGGCTGGCTTGAAATCATGAAAGCGGATGATGTCGACCCTGTAACCGTTGCTGAAATCGAAAAAGACATTACGCGGTTGCAGACGATTACAGATCGCTTTTCCAAAATCGGTTCGGAACCAATATTGGAACAGCGTGATATCATTAAGGAAACGCTGGAAACGTACGACTATCTGCAGTCTAGGTTTTCGAAGCAAGTTGTTTTCTCCTTCAAAGCGCCTAAAAAACCGATTGTTGTTTCGTTGAATCCGGCTTTGCACAGCTGGACGATTGAGAACCTAGTTAAGAATGCAATCGATGCAATGAAAGGCAGAGGCAAACTCGCCATAGTGATTGAAGATGACGGGAAATTCGTGAAAATAAAAGTTTCGGATTCAGGCAAAGGCATTCCTAAAAATCAGTTCAAAAGTGTTTTCGAACCCGGCTTTACAACCAAGAAACGCGGCTGGGGCTTGGGCTTGTCACTCACAAAACGCATCGTGGAAGAATACCACAAAGGCAAAATCAAAGTGTTGAGTTCTGAGGTGAATAAGGGAACGACGATGCAGGTGAGTTTTGTAAAAGTTGTTTGAAAAATAAGCCTAGAATGCACAAATAAAAAATATAATTTGTGCATTCGTGGCTCAATATAATTTCTGCTATAAGTTATCTTTAATGCTTTTTGCTAAAAATTCGAATTCTTCGTGCGTCAGTTTTACTTTGTTCTGAAAACGCATTTCGTCCATTTCATTTAGAGGAATTAAATGAACGTGTGCATGTGGCACTTCGAGACCAATTACTGCCATTCCGATTCTTTTGCAAGGAACCGTTTTTTCTAAGGCCGAGGCCACTTTTTTAGAGAATTGCATCAACGCCAAATACGCCGCATCATCCATATCAAAAAGCTTGTTGATTTCTTGCTTTGGAATACACAACGTATGCCCTTTTGCATTGGGATTCACATCCAAAAAAGCTAGAAAATTGTCGTCTTCTGCAACTTTATAACTTGGAATTTCTGCATTGATGATTTTAGTGAAGATCGTCGACATATTCGTTATCTTGAAATTTCCAATACCTCAAATTTCAACACTCCGTTCGGAACTGTAATTTCGGCTACATCACCTACGGATTTCCCCAACAAACCTCTTCCAATTGGAGAAGTCACGGAAATTTTTCCAGTTTTAAGATCGGCTTCGCTTTCGGCAACCAAAGTATATTTCATTTCCAAACCATTCGACTGGTTTTTGATTTTTACATTTGACAATACCAGCGCTTTCGAAACATCAAGCTGCGACTCATCAATCAGACGTGCGTTGGCATGCACCTCTTCCAGTTTGGCAATGCGCATTTCAAGTAGTCCTTGTGCTTCTTTTGCAGCATCATATTCTGCATTCTCTGACAAATCGCCTTTATCTCTGGCGTCTGCTATATCCTGCGACGCTTTCGGACGCGCCACGCTTTTTAAGTGATCTAATTCTTCTCTTAGTTTTTTTAATCCTTCTGCTGTGTAATACGATACTGCACTCATAATTTCGGTCATTTATATAAATAGAAAAAATCCCATGTCTACGGGATTCCTAGTGGGTAAAGATACTATAATTTCTTTTAGATAATAATTATATGTTAATCATAACCAAGCCAAATTTAATTAATTTATATTTGTTTGCATCATTATTTGCCACTTTTTTAGCTATGAAAAAATTTTTTTTAATCTTTATCTTTATTGGACTTTTAACGGCCTGCGAGAAAGATTCTGGAAGGACTTACAACAATCCTTATTTACCCAATTATGGTTTTTCGGCGCCTATCAATTTGAATTTACCGTCTTACAGCGGATTGCTGTCCAATGGGAATCCGATCGCATTTACTGTTGAAGGCGATATTAATATCATAATGATCAAAGTCGGCGGATCGGATTACCGCGCATGGAACGGAAACTGCCCTAACCAAGCACCCACGGCTTGTTCGCGACTGACCATTCAGTCCGGAAATGCCAAATGCAACTGCGAGGACGCTTATCAATATAGCATGTATTCCGGAATTGGCGACAATGCCAAATATACGATGGTGCCGTATCGTGTAGAGGTGATTAATAGCACGATGCTTCGCGTTTACAATTAGATTCACTTTCATTTCAATAAAAAACCCTGAATGTTCAATTCAGGGTTTTTGTTTTAAATTAAAAACTCAGCGTGATACCTGTGAGGAGATTAATGCCCGCTTGCGGATAATAAAAATTTTCCGTGATCGGACTGTCATTCGATCCTTGCGGACGGTAGTAATAACTATAAGTATAGCCATTCGAAACATACCGCTTGTCAAAAACATTATTAACCAGCAAATGCCATTTTATCGCAGCAACCCATTTTGGTTTCCAGATGTAAGACACATTCAGATTGTTGATGAAATAGGCATCCATGCTTTTACTGTCGGATTGCGTATTGTCTAAATATTGTTTGCCGACATACTTTGAAATAAAACCCACTGAAAAATCACGAAAAGGCGTAAAAAGAAACGTACTCGCCGCCGTAACATCTGGCGAAAATGAAATATCGGTGTTCTTGTAAACGCTTATTACTGGATTGAAAGAAACGGTTTCGAAAGTATTCGGATCGTACTGCGTATCATAAACCACATCATTGTATTGTTTGATTTTGTTTTGGCTCAACGTTGCGTTCGCTTCCCAGCGCAGTGATTTTAGGAATTGATAACCCACTTGAACTTCAATTCCAGCACGGTAACTTTTATCCACATTCTGACGGATCGGGTTTCCGATATCGTCTAAATCGCCGGTCAAAACGAGTTGGTTGTTGTAATTCATGCTGTACAAATTAACGGCAATGAAATTGTTGTTGCTTTTAAATTTATACCCCAATTCAAAATCAATCAACTGTTCCGCTGACGGTTTGCTTGGGTTCTTGGTCAAATCATCACCATTGGGTTCTCGATTGGCAACTGCGACGGAAGCGTAAAGTGAACTTTTTTGATTCAGCAAATGTGTCAATCCAGCTTTCGGATTAAAGAAAGAATATTGATCAAACACATTCAAGATCTTTAAATCTGAATTCAAACCCGAAGCTTTATAATCGACATCACGAAATTGAATATCGGCAAAAGCGATCCATTTTGGAGTAATGTTGTACTCGGATTTGAAGTAAATATTGAAATCTCTTTTATCGGAGTCGTTGTCATAATATTTCGAACGAATTGGAAGCGCCGTTGGAAATGAACTCCAAATAATTTCGCCAAAATGGTTTCCATCGTACCGATTGTACCCACCGCCTAAAAACAGATTCCATTTTTCGAGTTTGTATTGCAATGAGTACACTAAAGCATAAAAATCGCTCGCTGCCCATTTCCTGCGAATGACATCACCTTCTTCGGCTGCATTTGGACTCGTCGGAAAATACGCTCCTAATGAACTACCAGTTCTGTATTCTTCGTAATAACCTTTACCCGGTGTAAAATTCCCGGAAAGATTCATCGAAAATTGCGCGTTAAACTGATGTGAAAAATGCAATTGAAAATGGTTTTGCTCATAATTGTCGACCTGATTCGCATAAGTATAAAAGTTGTAGGTTCTGCCAGAATTAAGCAGATTCTGCGCTTCTGCTTCCGACGAATAATTCCTATCGATGAAAGCCTGAATGGCCACCGCATCACCGTCAACAACAGATTCCGGAGTTCCGTACCACGATTGATACGTAATCTCTTTGCCGCCGAAAACAAGCGCTTTAATCGATGTTCTAGCACCGACAAACCCAACTTCGGTATAGAATGATTTCAAATCCGAAAAAGCCCGGTCGATATAACCGTCGCTTGCAATTTTTGACAACCGCGCTTCCGCATATAATCCTTTTTTAATTCCGGAGCCTAGACTTAATGTATGCTTCCTCGTGCCGAACGAACCGACCGTATTGGAAATCGTAGCGTAAGATGTTTTCGATGGCTTTAACGTTCGCAGATTTAAACTCGCACCAAAAGCCGCCGCACCATTCGTTGAAGTTCCAACGCCGCGCTGCAACTGAATATCTTCAACCGAAGAAACAAAATCAGGAAGATCAACAAAGTAAGTACCTTGACTCTCCGCATCATTATACGGAATCCCATTGATTGTAACGTTTACACGAGTAGCATCGCTTCCACGCACACGAATTCCGGTATAACCGACTCCAGCTCCGGCATCAGACGTCGTAACCACCGAAGGCAATTGATCTAACAAAATGGGTAAATCCTGCCCTAAATTGACGGATTCGATTTTGTCTTTTGAAACATTGGTAAATGGGAAAGGCGATTTGTCGTCGACACGCGTAGCTTTCAACAAAACTTCATCGAGCGCAATGGTCGTTGTCGAATCTTTTTGTACTTCTTGTGAGAATGCGGCTGAAGAAG
>JANPJB010000132.1:0-21840 GCA_031425295.1 Flavobacterium sp.
TTTGCAATCAACTCGAAGTCCTTTTATATAGGTTATGAATTGGTCAACACTTGTACCACTTATAACTATACTGGAGCAGCATTCAACTTAAACGACGGATCGAATTCTTACAACGTGAAATCAATCAACGTTCCTACGGCAGGTACGGTAAGCGATGTGAACATCACCGTAAACGCAACACATCCAAACTTGCAAAACTTGGTGATGGCGGTAATCAGACCCGGGAACTCAACAATCAATGTGTTTTACAACCAGCAATGTGCTGCTAGTGCCAACATGAATGTTACATTTGATCAGCAAGGCGGAGCACTTACATGTGCCAGTCCAACAGTTGGAACCTATGCGCCACCAACACCTTTCAATTTGGATAACTTCAATGGCGTAAGCCAACAAGGTAACTGGCAGTTTGGTTTTAAAGATATTGTTGCAGGAAATGCAGGATCGATTGATTCTTTTTCTATAAATATCTGTTCTGCTTCCTATATTTTACTTGCCAACAGCACGTTTGAGTTTGAAGATTTCGCTTTATATCCAAATCCGAATGACAGCAACTTTACACTACAGTTCAACTCAAATTCAACTGGTAAAATCGGCATCATGGTGCACGATATCAGCGGCAGAAAAATATTCGACAAAAATTATGACAATGCAGGATTGTTCAGCCAAGAATTGCATTTAGAAAATGCGCAGGCAGGAATTTATCTTGTATCGATCAGTGATGGAACAAGAAAAATGGTAAAACGCATTGTAATAAAATAAGCATAAAACCATTTTAAAAGAAAAGAGTCATTAGCAATAATGACTCTTTTTTTATTTATCGAGATTCAGATTTGAACACAAAATTTACAAATACTCACAAAGTAAAGCGTGTAAATTCATGTTTGATAGTTTTACTTAATAGTGAATGTAATATGATCAATGATCTGCGGAACCTTATCGGTTTTGAAACGCAAGTCGACTACTTTGCCATTGGTCACGGTCAGATTGCCCTGATTGATTTTATAATAACCGGTTTGACCACGACAGAAGCAAAACCTACCGAAAAGCAATTGTTTGTTTTCCAAAGCCGCATCAGCGACCTGCAAATTTTCGGTCTTGTTATCGATTTCAAAAATGATTTCCTCGCGGTAATTCGCGTCCTGAAGATCGCCTTTAACGGTTCTTTCGTAGGTGTATTTTACGACGTTTTTTGCAGCGTTTTCCTCCAACGTATAAAACACACTGCCGAACTCGTCTTGCTTCACGGCCATGCTTTTGTTTTTGATCAATTCGATCGTGCAAGTTCCGTCTTTCGGACATTCACTGCTTATCGACGCTGTCTGGGTTTGCGCCGCAGCTTTTTTGCATTGGCAAGACAGCATCGTAAAAAGGACGAATAATAAGGCTATTTTTTGCATGTTATTTTCCATTAAAATTAGACATAGTATTTTCAATTCCGGCGGTGCCGAAAGATTTTATGATTTCTGAAGCGAGCTCTAGGCGCTCGGTAAGTTTGGCGTTTTCTTCATCGCTCCATTCTCCTAAGACATAATTGACTTGCTGCCCTTTTTTGAATTCGTCGCTAATACCAAAACGGAAACGCGTATAATTTTGCGTGTTCAGCATCAAGTTGATGTTTTTTAATCCGTTATGACCACCATCGCTTCCTTTGAGGCGAATGCGGATGGTTCCGAAAGCCAAGTTCAAATCGTCAGTGATCACCATAATGTTTTCGAGCGGGATTTTTTCTTTGTCCATCCAATACTGCACTGCTTTTCCGCTGAGGTTCATGTAGGTGTTGGGTTTTAGTAACAGGAAAGTGCGGCCTTTGAATTTGTATTCCGCAAGCGAACCCAATTTGACGGTTTCAAAATCTACAGCTTCTTGTCTGGCTAAGAACTCGAGAATTTTGAATCCGATATTGTGGCGTGTATTGACATATTCTGCGCCGATGTTGCCTAAGCCAACGATTAAAAACTTTTTACTCACGCTATTCATATTGTTTTGTTTGTGTTCGTGAACCTCTGGTTTCACCTGATCACTCGTGTCTTGATTTTTGTTTGATGTAAATAAATTGGTCAACCATTTCATGTTGTAAATGTAGGAAAATTTGTTGTCGGTTGTCTGTTGTCAGTTGAGGGTTGCGTCTTCGTAAGTGGAGGCCCTAGCCCTGATGGCAGCGGTTATCGTTTTGTGCCGTTGTTCGGCGCAAAATATAGTAGCGTACAGCAGGTTCCCGGCTTCGAAAAGAAAAGCGGGATAGCATCCATGGAAGCTGAAACGAATACAGTGTAAAAAAAAAGCACCAGCCTTTCGACTGATGCTTTGTATGCATGAAAAAGATAATCTTATTTCTTTCCTTTTGCAGGCGTTTTTGCTGCTTTCGCTGCTTCCTGAGCTGCTTTCATAGCCGCACGTGAGATTCTCACTTGAGCAACCACTGTGTTGTCAGGGTGCAACAATTTGTATTTGTCAGAAACCAATTTGGTCACATACAATTTGTTACCCATTTCTAGTGGAGAAATGTCCGCATCGATAAAATCAGGTAAGTTTTTAGGCAAAGCTTTCACTTTCAATCTACGTTGGTTCAAACGCAAAACTCCTCCTAATAAAACCCCTGGCGATACGCCCAATACACGCACTGGAACTTCCATGGTGATTTCTTTGTCTTCAAATAATTCGAAGAAGTCAATGTGCAAAATCCGGTCAGAAACAGGGTGCACTTGAATGTCTTGCAGAATGGCATTGTAGGTTTTACTTCCCAACTCAATCACCACGGTGTGTGCGTTTGGAGTGTAAACCAAGTTTTTAAATGCAATTTCTTCTGCTGAGAAATGTACTGCTTGCTTTCCTCCGTATAAAACGCAAGGAACCAATCCAGCATTACGTAAGGCTTTAGTCGCAACTTTGCCCACGCTTTCTCTTTCTGATCCTTTAATCGTAATCGATTTCATTGTAAAAATATATAGTTAATAATAAAAATTTGTTGTTGGTTGTCGGTTGTTGGGTGTCGGTTTTATCCGGTTTCTTACGATCGACTTTTTTCTTGCTTCTTGTTTCTTTTGCGGGGCGTTTCCCTTTGGGTCGCGCTTTCCGCTATAGTCCTCACTTTGTTCCGGGCTGCCGCTGCAATCGCTAACGCATACTCGAGTTACATCAGGAACTTTCCACTGATCGAATTGTTCTGCTGCACCATGTTCATTACTTCTGCAAAAAGAGGCGCACAGCTGACCACTCTTATTTTTTTGGATTCTTTCTTTAATGGGATCGAATCGGTAACAATCAATTCCAATAATTTGGAATTTTCTATTTTTTCGTAAGCCTCGCCCGATAAAATGGCGTGCGTACATATTGCTCTCACACTTAGTGCTCCTTTTTCAATCATCAGGTCGGCCGCTTTGGCTAGTGTGCCTCCGGTGTCGATCATGTCATCGACCAAAACTACGTTTCTGCCTTTCACTTCTCCGATGAGTTCCATGGTGTCGATTACGTTGGCCGCTCTTCTTTGTTTGTAGCAGATCACGACATCCGATTCTAGATATTTAGAATAGGCGTAAGCTCTTTTGGAACCTCCCATATCCGGCGATGCGATCGTCAGGTTTTCGAGATTAAGACCTCTCACATACGGCAAAAATATGGTCGATGCGAAAAGGTGGTCTACCGGTTTTTCAAAGAATCCTTGAATCTGATCGGCGTGTAAATCCATCGTCATGATGCGGGTTGCCCCAGCAGCATCTAACAGATTCGCTACCAATTTCGCTCCAATCGGAACCCTTGGCTTGTCTTTTCTATCCTGACGTGCCCATCCGAAATACGGAATCACAGCGGTTACGTGTCTGGCTGAGGCGCGTTTTGCAGCATCGATCATCAGTAACAATTCCATCAAATTGTCGGCGCTTGGAAACGTCGAACAGATAATGAACACCCGTAGTCCGCGAATCGACTCTTCGTAAGAAGGCTGAAACTCGCCATCACTATATTTAGAGAACGTCACTTTACCCAGCGGAACGCCATAATGCGTGGCAATCTTTTCCGCTAGATATACACTTTGCGAACACGCAAATATCTTTGCTTCCGGTTCTTGGTGCATCATTGTAATTTGTTGTTTATTCCGGTTGGCATTTTACTTTTTCCGCTTTTGATTTCTCTAAAGCCGGCTGTAATAAATGCCTCGGATGTAGTTAGTTAGTTGTGTGCTGCGTGAACAGCGTGCAAATTTAGGAATTAAATCGAAGTACTAAAGGAAAATTTAGAGTATTTTTTTAGAATGTCTAATAATATTTTTTACATTTGCACCGTGTTAAAGGAAAGGCATTGCTTTTCTATTGCGCCGGATCTGAATTTTCAGGTCTGTCTGCTGCGCCCGGATGGCGGAATTGGTAGACGCGCTGGTCTCAAACACCTGTGGGAAACCGTACCGGTTCGACTCCGGTTCCGGGTACTTAAAAAGCTCTTCTTAACGGAAGGGCTTTTTCTATTTCTGAACATAATAAAATTTGAATGCAGGAGTCAGACCAATTAGGTTCGACTCCGGTTCCGGGTACTTAAAAGCCTCTGAGAAATCAGGGGCTTTTATATTTGCAATTTTGAATTCGTATGATGGATTCCTAAAATTTTTCTACTAACTCCTGCTTTTTTTGCCTAAACTGTTTAATAAATTGTATTTGCGCCGATGTGCATGAAGAATAATCTCCATGAAATGCATCTTTTTTAGCCGAAATACTTTGGATTCGGTTTTTTTGTAGTTTAAACGAGTTTTGGTGTTAGTTGCCGAAGCAATTTCCTGAAGTTGTGATGTTGCCCTAAATTTGTCATGTATAAAACAAGTAACAAACACGATATGAACACAACGGCAAACAACACCACTTCAAACAGCATCAAAATGATGGTTGTCTTGGTAATGATGTTGGTTTCAAGCGTTGGTTTTGCACAAAACGTGATTGAAGTTCCTGCGGTAGTTGCTGCAACTACAACAACAGTTGAGTCCAATACTTCAATGAATATGGTTTCATGGTTTATGGGAACAAAACAAACTACCAATGAGAACATCACAAAAGAAAACACTTCAAAAAAACAAATGATGACATCAGGAATTGCTCCGAACAGATTGTTGATCAAAACGTTTTTGAAAAAAGCGTCACAATACGCTTCTAACATCGCATAGTTTTATTTTAACATAATTGGTTAACTCAAGAAAAGCCTCCTTCGTCAAGGGAGGTTTTTTGTTATAGAGAATTTCTGACTATGAGTGAACTCTCATTTTCAATCTGTTCTTTCTTGCCTTCTAAAATCATTTTTGCGATGATTTCTCCCATCTTTTCAAACTTTGTCGATATTGTCGTGATGCCATTTTCAACAACTTTTTTCAATGGCGTGTCGTTATACGATATTATTCCAAAATCGCTACCCAATCGTAAATTTTGAAGTTTAGATTTTTCAATGACACGCACCAAATCTCGATCATTCGGAATGATATAAACCTCTTTGGTGTTGATATTACGATTGTTAAACTCCGTAATGATTTCGTATTCAAAATTGAAATCCTGACAGAATAAGAGAAAACCTTCTTTCATGCCAATGGGTTCACGAAATCCCGGAAAAATCAAAATGAGTTTCTCATATTCATTGAGTTTTGATTTCGCCTGTTTCAAGGCGTCATACATGTCTTTGATAAAATTTTGATACACCGCGGGATATGCGTAAAGTTCAGCGTTAGTTTGGTCGAGAATGAAAACTTCATTAACGGGTAGGGTTTTTATAATGGCTGGCGCTTCAGCCAAATTCGTCGGCATGATAATGTAGCGCGTATAATTTCCATTGCTTTCTTCAATTAGTTTTTTAAACATGCTGATATTGAAATGATGGAAAAAGATATCGACTTGAATCTCGTCTCCCAAGTGTCGTAAAATGGAATTATACAAATCTTCTTTGAAGATATTGAGTTCGTCAAACAGCAAAAAGACCCGATGCTTCATCGTAACTTCAAGACTTTTTACATAATATCCTTTGCCCAGAATGGCGTAAATAATCCCTCTCTTTTTAAGTTCCTCATAAGCCAAAAGCACTGTGTCTCGCGACAATGAGAATTCCAAACATACTTTATTAATCGATGGCAGCCTTTCATCTTTACTGAGTTTATTTTCTGAAATTCCTTTTTCCACCGACAGGATAATCTGCCGGTATTTTGGAATACCAAGATTGCTTTGAATCGAAATTACTTTCACCCTATTCGTTTTTACAAATATACAAAAACCGGTAGGTACTGGTATGTTTTTTTGATATAGATGTTTATATTTGATTTTACATTTCGTAAAAACATGATAGAAATAAAACACATATCGCCATTTAAAAGCAGTATTATCAAAAAACCTTTTGGTCTGATGCCACATGGAGAAGCGGTTTTTTCGCATCATTTGATCAACGGGAATGGTATGGAATTACATCTTATCGACTATGGCGCTACAATAACAGCGATTAAAATCCCATTAAAGGGCGGGGAACTGATTGATGTAGTTTTGGGATTCGACACGCTTGACAATTACATCGATTCTTTCAGCTTACCCGCTGCACCTTATTTAGGTGCCACTGTTGGCAGATTTGCCGGAAGAATTAACAACGGCGCTTTTAGCCTCAACGGAAATAGGTTCCAACTCGATCAAAATCACAACCGTCACACATTGCATGGTGGAACCAAAGGCTTTAGTCAAGCAATTTGGAAAGCGGATGAAAGCCAGACTAAGGAAGGTTTAGGGGTTACATTCAGCCACTCCAGTCCAAGTAATGACGCTAAATTTCCGGGCAATTTGGCGGTAAAAGTAACCTACATTTTAACCGAAAACAATGAAATTAAAATAAAATACCACGCGGTTTCGGATGAAGATACCGTAATCAATCTGACGCACCATAGTTATTTTAATCTCGACGGACATCAAGGCGACATTAAGAATCAGGATCTGTTTGTGGATGCCGCTTTTGTTTTGGAAACCAATGACGAGAACATTCCAACCGGTAGGGTTTTAGATTTGAAAGAGCATCCGTTTCAGTTTAACCCGGCAAAAAAATGCCCGCTGGCCATTGACAGCACATTCGTTCTACCTAAGATTTCAAATTCGGTAGCATCGCTATCAAGTGCGAAAAACGGAATCACAATGAAAGTCTTCACAGACCAGCCCAGTGTTCATGTTTATGTAGGTGGCAATTGCTTCAACAAAATAGAAGGCAAGGAGGAAGTCCATTATCACGCGCACAGCGGCATATGTTTCGAAACCCAAAATTTTCCCGATGCACCAAATCATGCACATTTTCCGAGTGCCATTTTGAGAAAGGGTGAAAACTATACCCAACAGACCATTTATAAATTTGAAATGAGATCAAAATGAAAAAGATATTGACGGGACTAAGCATTATGATCATTGCTTTTTTGTTTTCGTGCGCTCAAAATGAAGAGGCATCGCCAGTAAAAATGGCACGAGCCACCAAACCCATCACAGTTAAAAGTCTGATCAAAGCTGCAGACGTGTCTTTTCTGCCATTAATCGAAAGTGCAGGAACCATTTACAAACGCAACAACCAACCGCAAGATGCATTGCTTACCTTAAAAAATGCAGGCTGCAATACGGTTCGGATTCGCCTATGGAAAAACCCTGCAGACGGTCATAGTGGTATGATAGAAGTAAAGGCCCTAGCACTTCGAGCCAGACAGATGGGATTTAAAGTTTGGCTGACCGTGCATTATTCTGATACTTGGGCAGATCCCGGTAATCAAGTCAAACCGGCTGAATGGACGAATTTAAGTTTTACAAATTTAAAAACAGCAGTTGCCACATATACCGCCACCGTTTTGAATGAAATCAACCCCGATATTTATCAAATCGGGAATGAAACCAATGACGGGTTCCTATTTCCGCAAGGAAAATTATCAACAAGTGAATCGCAGTATTTACAGTTGGTGCAATCGGCGGTCACGGTCATCAGAACCCAAGCGCCAACCACAAAAATCATGTTGCACTACGCCGGAATTTCAGGCGCCGAATGGTTTTTCAATAAAGTGCATAACATCGATTACGATTACATCGGTTTGTCGTATTATCCGGTTTGGCATGGGCAGAATCTAAATTTACTCGCAACAACGATAAACACGCTCAGTCAGGCGCACAGCAGGCAAGTGCTGATTGCCGAAACAGCGTATCCGTTTACTTTAGGCTGGAATGATTGGACAAATAATATCGTTGGACTCAACAATCAAGTAATCCCGGCTTACCCGGCTACAAACGCGGGTCAAAAAAGTTTCCTATTAGCAATTCGGGTGTTATTGGAAAATTCATCAAACGGCATTGGATTTTCGTATTGGGGCGGCGAATGGGTTGCTTTTAGAGGAACGCAAGCCACCAATGGGTCCAGTTTTGAAAATCAGGCTTTGTGGGATTTCAACTTCAATGCGCTGCCGGTTATGGACGCTTTTAATTAAAAAAATGATTATGAAAAACATGAAATCACTTCCGTTATTTTTACTGTTGTTTTTGCCATTATGGAATGTCGCACAAAATGCAAAACCCGTTTTTGCAAAAGGCGCTGATGTAGGCTGGCTTCCGCAAATGGAAGCTACCGGTTACAAATTCTATGATACCGACGGCAGCGAGAAAGATTGTATTCAATTGCTCAAAGACCGCGGAATGAATTCGATTCGGTTGCGCGTATTTGTGAATCCATCCGATGATAAAGCGAGCGGACATTGCAGCAAAGAAGAAACCGTGGCCATGGCTTTGCGTGCACAGAACATGGGTATGCGCATCATGATTAATTTTCATTATAGCGATTCGTGGGCTGATCCAGCGAAACAATTCAAACCGGCAGCCTGGGCGAACCATTCTTTTGCAGAATTGTTAAACGATGTTTACGCGCATACCTATGATGTTTTGAATGCACTGAAAAAAGCGGGTGTAAAAACGGAATGGGTTCAAATCGGCAATGAAATTCCGGGCGGCATGATGTGGCCTGAAGGCAGTACAAAAAACTGGAAACAACTCGGACAATTACTAAATAAAGGTTACGAAGCCGCAAAAGCTGTTAGCCCAGAAATCAAAGTGATCGTGCATCTGGATGAAGGAAACAATAACGCCAAATTCAGGAATTTCTATGATAATGTCAAAGCTCAAAAGGTAAAATATGACGTCATCGGTTTGTCGTTTTATCCTTTTTGGATTAAGAAAGATTACACCGAAGTCATTGCCGATTTGCAATTCAATCTCAACGATATGGCAAAACGCTACAACAAAGAGGTGATGGTCGTGGAAGTTGGTGGCGAAGATGAGAAAGCACAAAACACGTATGAACTTTTAGCAGCAACCATCAAAGCCGTCAAAAACGTCCCAAATAACAAAGGCCTCGGCGTACTTTACTGGGAACCGCAAGGCGCAAGAAGTTGGAGCAAATATAATTTGAGTGCATGGCAGGCGGACGGCAAACCATCACCAGCTTTGGATGCGTTTAAAAACTAATATCATAATGAAGTATACTGCAATACGCATTTTATTCGCTTTGATTTTTGTGTTTACTTTTCAACACGGACATGCGCAATCGAGAACGAAAGTCAATTTTGGAGCCGATTGGGAATTCCACAAAGAAGGAGAAACCAATTGGGACAAAGTGACGATTCCACATACCGCCAACATTGAAAATCTGGTTGTAGTCAAGCAATTTCAAGGCGTTTCGTATTATCAAAAGAAATTTAAGGCAACGACTTCTAGCGATAGCAAAGTGTTTCTATATTTCGAAGGCGTGATGTCCGAAGCCGATGTGTTCGTCAATGGTCAAAAAGCTGCGAATCACAAAGGTGGCTATTTGCCTTTTACCGTTGATGTCACCCGATTCCTAAAAGCCGATCAAAATGTTGTGATGCTTAAAGTCATTAATCTCGACAATCCGGAAATTCCACCAGGCAAAGCCATTAAAGATCTCGATTTTAATTTTTATGGCGGCATTTATCGAAATGTCTACCTGATTACCACGAATAAACTATTCATCACCGATGCTGTGCATGTCAATAAAAAGGCTAGTGGTGGTGTCTTTGTGAATTTCAATTCGGTATCAAAAAACAAGGCTGAAGGCATCATCAAAGTGCATTTGAAAAACGAGTTTTCGAGTGCGCAAAGATTGTATTTAAAATATACATTAACCTCAAAATCAGGACGTAAATTCGCATTGCAGTCGAAGAAATTTTCCGTTGATGCCAATGCATATATCGAAATCACGCAGCACACGACAATAGGAAACCCACAACTGTGGTCGATTGATGAACCGAATTTGTACCAGCTCGATATTGAAGTGATTTCAAAAAATAAAGTGGTCGACACCTATTCTGAAAAGACTGGCATTCGAAAATCAGAAATTAGAGTGAATGGTTATTTTCTAAATGATGAAAAAATCTACATCAACGGAACGAATCGTCATCAGGAGTATCCTTATCTAGGCTACGCGATTTCAGATGAAGCGCAATACCGCGACGCCGTGAAAATCAAAAACGCCGGTTTCGATTTCGTGCGTTTGTCGCATTATCCGCAGGCTGAAGCGTTTTTGAATGCCTGTGATGAACTCGGGATTTTGGTGATGAATAGCTTACCGGGTTGGCAATTTTTTGGAAACGCCGCTTTCGAAGAAAATTCATTCCAGAACCTACGTGATATGATCCGCCGCGACCGAAACCACCCGAGTATTGTTTTTTGGGAGAATTCTTTGAACGAAACTGAAATGTCGGAAAGCTATATGAAGCAAGCGAAGGTGATTCTCGATGAAGAAATTCCGTTTCCGAATAAAATCAGCGCAAGTTGGATTGACAACGAGAACTACGACATCTACATTCCCGCAAGACAACACGGAAAAGCGCCCGATTATTGGACGAATTACGATAAGAACAATCGCAAGATCTTCATTGCCGAATATGGCGATTGGGAATATTACGCACAGAATGCAGGCTTCAACCAGAAAGATTTTGCGAACCTCAAAGAAGACGAGAGAACCTCGCGACAACTGCGTGCGTTTGGTGAAAAGCGATTGTTGCAACAGGCGTTCAATTTTCAAGAAGCCTCAAACTCAAATCGAAAAGGAAGCAATACTTTGGGTGAAGCCAATTGGCTGATGTTCGATTACAACCGTGGTTACAGTCCCGATATTGAAAGTTCCGGCATCAGCGATATTTTTAGGATTCCGAAGTATGCCTATTATTTTTACCAAAGCCAGCGCAATGCCAATGTGGTTTTAGACCGCCGATTATTTTCTGGTCCGATGGTCAACATCGCGAACAACTGGACAGAAAACTCACCGCTCGAAGTTCGCGTTTTCAGCAATTGTGATGAAGTAGCTTTATACTTGAACGATAAATTGATCGCCAAGCAAGAGCCAACGATCAACAAAGACAGCAACCGGCTGAAACACGCGCCTTTCTTTTTTAAAGTTGAAAAATACGAAGCCGGAACTTTACGCGCCGAAGGTTTTATCGATGGAAAAAAAGTGACGGAGCATATTGCGAAATCGCCGTTGAAAGCTACTCGATTGGAACTTTCCTATGATTTATCAAACATTCCAATCAACCAAAATTTTCGTGACGTTGTGTTTGTATATGCCAAAATCACTGACGAAAACGGAACTGTAATTCCTGATGCAACAGACGAAGTGACTTTTACTATAGAAGGTGAAAACGCAGCATTAATCGGTCAGAATCCAATCAAGGCCGAAGCCGGAATCGCCACGATATTATTGAAAACAGCGTCACTTCAAAAGCCTTTACAAATAAAAGCAACCACTAGTAATTTGCAACCTTCGACCATCGATATCAAATAAATGAAGAAAAAATTAATACAATTAGCCAAAGAACATTTCGTTAAATGGTTCGAAGAAGCGCCAGAATATATTTTCCTTTCGCCGGGCAGAATCAACATTATTGGCGAGCATGTTGACTATAATGATGGTTTTGTATTGCCGGCTGCGATCAACAAATACATCTGTTTTGTGGTTTCTAAAAATGTTACGACCGATTGTACGATTTACGCGCACGACTTGAATCAATCGCATCAGTTTGATTTGAATGACGAGCTCAAACCGATTGATAAAATGTGGGCCAACTATATACTCGGCGTTTTACATCAGTTGAAAGAAAAAGGATATTCGATGCAAGGATTTAATATGGTTTTTAGCAGCACGATTCCGATGGGCGCTGGACTTTCGTCATCGGCTGCACTAGAATGCGGGATTGGATATGCGATGAAAAGGATGTTCAATTTACAATTAACTAAAGAAGCCATTGCACTCATCGGGCAAAAATCAGAACATACGTTCGCAGGCGTCAATTGCGGCATCATGGATCAGTTTGCTGCTGTTTTTGGAAAGAAAAACCACGTCATCAAACTCGACTGCAATACGCTCGAATACGAATACCACAAAGCGGATTTCAAGAAATATTCCTTACTTTTATTAGACAGCAATGTCAAACACACGCACCTGACTTCAGGCTATAATACCAGGCGACAGGAAGTAGAGCAAGGCTTGGCGATGATTCAGCAACATTTTTCTGAAGTAGAAACTTTTAGAAATTGTACCGAAGCCATGGTTTTGGAACTTAAAGAAAAGCTAGGAGAAACCATTTTCAAACGCTGTCATTTTGTAGTCAAAGAAATACAGCGTGTTCAGGAAGCGGTTGATGCGCTCGAAGCTTCCGACTTTACAACCTTAGGAAAATTGATGTCTGAAACGCATTACGGATTATCGAAGGAATATGAAGTCAGTTGCGATGAAATTGATTTTTTAGTCGATACCGCGCAACAGCTTCCATCGGTTTTAGGAACCCGAATGATGGGCGGTGGCTTCGGTGGCTGTTCGATTAATCTCGTTGAAAAGGGCACCGAAGACGATATCATCAGCCATGTTTCAAAACAGTATCAAAGCCAATTTGGCATCGCATTGAAAGCCTACAAAGTCAAGATTTCAAAAGGCACAACTTTATACAAAAAATAGATCATGCAGCATTTTCACGCGAACGAACATCCACACCGACGCTACAATCCTTTACTAGATGAATGGATTTTAGTATCGCCGCACCGTTCGCAAAGACCGTGGCAAGGACAAAACGAAACCGTGTCTGAAGATACGCGTCCGGAGCATGATGCCTCGTGTTATTTGTGTGCCGGAAATGTTAGGGCGAACGGCATTCAAAATGAAGATTATACCGATTGCTTTGTATTTGAAAATGACTATTCAGCACTTCAAAAAGAAGAAGTTTCGTATCAAAACAAAGCAACCGAATTGTTCCAGCTCAAACCCGAAAGAGGCATCAACAAAGTAATCTGCTTTTCACCAAAGCATAATCTGACTTTACCAGAAATGGAAGTTTCCGCCATCGAGAAAGTGGTTAAAACCTGGCAGGAACAATACTCCGAACTCGGCCGCCACGACTTCATCAACTATGTGCAGATTTTCGAAAATAAAGGAAGCATCATGGGTTGCAGCAATCCGCATCCACATGGACAAATTTGGGCACAATCTTCTTTGCCAACACAAGTAGAGAAAACGCAGAAAAGCCTTGAAGACTATTATAAAAAACACAAAACGAGCCTGCTCAAAGACTACGTCGATGAAGAACTAAAACGCGAAGAACGCATCGTCATCGAGAACCAACACTTCGTCGTACTCGTACCTTTTTGGGCAATCTGGCCATACGAAACCTTGATTGTAAGCAAGAGACACTTTGGAAATATCATCGCGATGACAAAAGACGAAAGTACTGCATTTGCTGAAACTTTAAAAGCAATAACGGTTAAATATGACAATCTTTTTGAAACGTCATTTCCCTATTCATCCGGAATTCACCAAGCACCAACCGATAGGACAGCGCATTCAGAATGGCATTTCCACATGCATTTTTATCCGCCATTATTGCGAAGCGCGAGCGTAAAGAAATTTATGGTCGGCTACGAAATGCTTGGCGAAGCACAACGCGATTTATCACCCGAGCAAAGCGCCAAAATTTTACGCGGTTTACCAACCACACATTATAAAACCAAAACCAACTAATATGCAATCATTAGCTACTCAAGATTACATCGTTTTCTTACTGTATTTCGTCATTATCGTCGGTTACGCATTGTGGATTTACAACCGCAAAAAGAAGGCGCAGACAACGAGCAACGATTATTTTTTAGCAGAAGGATCGTTGACTTGGTGGGCAATTGGAGCATCATTAATTGCAAGTAATATCAGTGCCGAACAATTTATCGGAATGAGTGGCAGCGGTTTCAAAATGGGACTGGCGATTGCTACCTACGAATGGATGGCGGCGGCAACACTCATTATCGTTGCTGTTTTCTTCATGCCGGTGTATCTCAAAAACAAGATTTTCACAATGCCGCAATATTTGAATAAGCGTTACAATAGCAATGTAGCGATGATCATGGCCGTGTTTTGGTTGTTGCTGTATGTGCTTGTGAATCTGACTTCGATTCTCTATTTGGGCGCTTTGGCAATTAGCAGTATTTCAGGACTCGACATCACTTTGTGCATGATGTTCCTGGCATTTTTTGCGGTGATGATTACGCTTGGCGGTATGAAGGTAATCGGGTATACCGACGTCATTCAAGTGTTCTTTTTGATTCTAGGCGGATTGGTTACGACGTATTTAGCGTTGAATTTGGTAGCGGAAGAGTTTGGTTCAACCGGCGTGATTAGTGGTTTCAATCTAATGACAACGCATGCTAACGACCATTTCCATATGATTTTTGAAAAGACAAATCCGAACTACATCGACTTGCCTGGACTTTCCGTTCTGATTGGCGGAATGCTGATTATCAATCTCAATTATTGGGGTTGCAACCAATACATCACACAACGTGCACTTGGCGCTGATTTAAAAACGGCTCGAGGCGGTATTTTATTCGCTGCTTTCTTAAAATTATTGATGCCTGTGATTGTTGTACTGCCCGGAATCGCAGCTTTTGTATTATACCAAAACGGACATTTCCAAACCGAAATGCTTCAAGACGGCACGGTCAATCCGGATCGTGCGTACCCGATTTTATTGAACTTGCTTCCCGTAGGTTTAAAAGGACTTTCGTTCGCCGCTTTGACTGCTGCAATTGTAGCATCATTAGCCGGTAAAGCCAACAGTATCGCGACCATTTTCACCTTGGATGTTTACAAAACCAAACTCAATGTGGATGCCGACGAGAAAAAATTGGTTAAAATTGGAAAACTGACTATTGTTGTAGCCATGTTGATTGCCGTCGTAGTCGCACCATTTCTGGGCATCGATAAAAAAGGCGGTTTTCAATACATTCAAGAATATACCGGTTTCGTGAGTCCAGGCGTTTTCGCAATGTTTATTTTAGGATTCTTCTGGAAAAAAACCACTTCCAACGCGGCATTGTTTGCAACGATTGGCGGATTTCTATTTTCGATTATTTTCAAATTCATGCCAGCGTTTGTCGATTTATCGTTTTTAAATCCATACGGGTTTTCTGTGCCGAATGCCGCTGGAGTATACGAAATTCCGTTCATCGACAGAATGGGATTTGTGTTTCTGATTTGCATCATCGGTATGTATTTTATCAGCAGGTACGAAACTAGAAACGGCGTTAAAACACACGGTCTTGAAATTGATAAAACGATGTTTAAAATGTCACCAAGTTTTACCGTTGGAATGCTGATTATCCTTTCGATTCTAGCAGCTTTGTATACGGTGTTCTGGTAGTAATCAGACCTTCTTAATCATATAATTCACAATGTTTCAAGAATCGGGACATAACTGCTGCAAATGCGTAGGATTCATCGAAAAAAAATAAAAGTTAGGTGACGTAATTGTGGCTAGGGCTGTGGATTTAGAATCTGAACCCGACTTTAATACCGCCCCATTTGCTACTGGTTCCGGATTCAAATTCTCTTGTAATCAGAACCCGCGAATATTCGAGGAATAAAGTGCGTGTCTGCATTACAAAGCCGTAATTGACTTGTCCCGTCAGACGCTTTATTTCACGATCGGCAATCGTATACGGACTTTTATTATTGAACAATCCGCCTTGTAAGGTAGCATCATAACCAACCACGTTGAGTAGCGGTTGGGCATAACCATACAAAGCGAATTTCTTTTTCGTTTTTGCAGCAGCAAAAGGATTGTTGATGATGCCAAATGTGGTGTTGAATCCGATTGAGGCGTTCGTGAATAAAGTTCCCAATCTTAATATCGAATTGGTTTGCAATGAAAACAGTTGATTATAACGCAGCAATTGCTTTTCATAACTAACTTCATAATTCAAAACCACATCGTTGCGGATCTGATGCCGCCAGCCTTGTGGAATCGTATTGCCTGTTGCTTCGTGAATACCGACCTGCATTTCTTTCCCAAAAGCGCCGGGACCAATAAGCCCGACATTCAATGAGGAAACCAGCCTTGATTGATGAATGGTATCGGTCGTTATCGTAAAACTTTTAAGCATGATTGCGGATGCAAACGGTCGATCACCATATTGAATTTCGGGGCTTCCAATATTAAAAGCTGTGAAACCAAGGTGTTCGATTGAGATTCCGTATTGCGATTCGCTGTTTTTGGGTTTCAGTAGTAATTTGTTGACCGGATTGTGTTTCATTGCCGGAGAAACCAATTCGAAATTATAACCTTGTGTATAATCTTGGTCTCGCGAAGCAAAGTAGTCATTATCATAATTGAATCGGAAATAACGCTCGTTTTTGATATCGCGAAATGAAGCGGTATTGTCGATTTTTTGTGCGCTCGCAAAAAACGGAAGCGCGAATAGTAGGATATAGAGGATGGTGTGCTGTTTCATACGTCCATGTACGGGATTATCACGAACCGGGTTTCGGGAAATAAAAAAGCCACCGAAAAACGATGGCTTTTTCTATAAATTTGATTTTGGTTATCCGAGCAAATCCATCACTAACGATGGGAATAATCCAAGGGCAATATTCAAAAGAATCGCGAAAAGCGCAACACCATAAATTAATACCGGCGTTCCCGTTCTGGTTTTGTCCGCTTCTTTGGTATACATCGCTATAATCAGTCTGAAGTAATAACCGACACTGATGATCGAGTTGATTACCGCTGCGATCACAAGCACTAAATAACCTGCTTGAATCGTTTGGCTGAACAAGGTCAACTTTGCAAAGAACCCAGCAAATATCGGAATTCCCGCCATCGATAGTAAGGCAGCAGTAAGTATTGCTGCTAATAATGGATTGGTTTTTCCTAAGCCGTGAAAATTGGCGATATCTTCATTGTCTCGGTTCTTACATACATATAAAATCACGGCAAATGCTGCAATTCCTGATAATGTATATGCTGAGGCATAATATAATAAACTACCCGCTGATGTGGTTACGCTTAATAAAGTCATTAGCATATATCCGGCGTGGGAAATCCCTGAAAAAGCGAGCATCCGCTTTACGTTCGCCTGCTTCAATGCCATAATATTACCAACGGTCATCGATGCTATCGATACGACCACCACGATGATTTGATATTGATACGAAATTTCGGCATTCATCGCGGTAAGCAATTTGAACAAGGCAGCCATTGCGACCACTTTCGCGAGCGTACTCATCGTTGCTGTGGTTAAAGCAGGCGAGCCCTCATAGACATCGGGTGCCCAGAAATGGAACGGCACAGCCGCAATCTTGAATAACATGCCAATGGTTAGTAAAGCAATGCCAATCGGAAACCAAATGGGTAACTCGGCAGAGCGTGATAATTCGCTGATTTCAACGACATCAAAACTGCCCATAGCGCCGTAGATCATGCAAATTCCGAACAAGATAATTCCCGAGGCAAACGAACCCATCAGGAAATATTTCATTCCGGCTTCGTTGCTCTTGAGGCTCAATCGGCTGCTTGCTGCGAGTATGTATAATGAAATCGACAACACTTCGATGCCCAAAAAGAACATCGCTAGATTCCCGAAGGAAACCATTGCAACAGCGCCTGAAAGCAGAAATACTTTGATGGCTATAAAATCGGAAAGTTTGGTTTGGTGGTTTTCATAGAAATTGTGACTCAACGCAACGAGGAAAATGGTCAGTATGATAAATAAGCTTGAAAAAGAAACTGAGAAATTATTGACAGCAATCATATTGCCGTAGAAACTTCCGGGCATATTATATTCAGAAATCGTCAGTGCTAGAATCGCGACTAAGCCAACAATCGTGATCGGAACGAGCGCTTTTCGCAGATTCATAATCTCAAATAAAAGGCATAAAACACCCAATCCTACTATAGCTATTAATGTATTCATTTTTTATTTGACAGTTATCGGTTGATGTGAATTAATATATTTTCGATACTTGGTGTAATCAAATCGGTGATTGGTTTTGAATACAATCCGAAGAAGAACAACACCGCAATGATAATGACTAGTAGCACTCCTTCATTGAAAGTGACATCTTGAAATGGTTTTGAATTGGTTTCGCCCAACATCGCGTGCTGGAACATTTTGAGCATATAATAAGCGCCAAGAATAATGGTCGTTCCACCCAAAATGGCAAACCCTAAATTGACTTGAAACAAGCTATACAAAACCGTAAATTCTCCAACAAAGTTGAACGTTGACGGCAAAGCTACAGAAGCCAATACCAACAACAAGAACATCGAAGTGAATTTAGGTGATTGAGAACGAATGCCACCCATTTCTGCAATGAGTCTCGTTTCGTATCTTCTGAAAATGACTTCAGCAATGAAGAACAATCCGACAACCGTAAAACCATGTGCAATCATTTGCAATACTGCGCCACGCAATCCGTCGACGGTTAATGTGTATGCTCCGGCAGCAATCAAGCCGACATGGGCCAACGACGAATAAGCTAGTAATTTTTTCAAATCTTTCTGGCGCAATGCTACGATAGATCCGTAGATCACACCGGCAATACTCAATCCGATGAGTGCGTATTGGTAACCTTTTGCAGTTAATGGCGCAATCGGTAATTGCCAACGCAAGACGCTGTACAATCCCATTTTGAGCATGATTCCTGAAAGCAACATTGTTCCAACGGTTGGTGCCTTTTGGTAGACTTTTGCCTGCCAAGTGTGGAAAGGAATGATTGGAATTTTAATCGCATAAGCTAAAAAGAACGCGAGGAAAATCCAGAATTGCTGGCCGCATGATAAGCGCAGTTGGTATAAGTCAGTGATTAAAAAACTTCCAGCTTGCAAGTATAAATACACAAAACCGGTTAGCATAAATAGCGAGCCGCCTAAAGTATAGATGAAGAATTTTACGACTGCTTTTTTGCGTTCTTCCGCATCGCCATTACCCCAAAGTAGTGCGATGAAGTAGATCGGAACCAATGCCAATTCCCAAAAGATGTAGTACAATAATCCGTCTGCGGCAAGGAAAGTTCCGACCATCGCAAACGACATGAATAAGATTAGAGAATAGATTGCTTTGGCGTTTTTGAAGTCATTTCCAAAACCTGAAAAGATGATGATGGGTGTCAATGCCGTTGTTAGTAAAACCATTGCCAATGCTAGTCCGTCTGCCTTTAGTGCGAAAGCGACATTTGGTTTTGTGATCCAAGCGGTGGTGAAATCTAGGTTGATGCCTGAATTGAATAAATGCAACAAATACATCGAATAACCGAAAGCCCCCAATCCGAACAGCAAAGCTACTTTAGAAGCCAATTTGTCGCCTGAAAGAAACGTGGCCAATGCGCCAGCTAAGAGTAGAACTAATAAGTAAATTACATCCATTAGGTAAAAATTATTGAGCTAAAAATAAAAACGAAATGATGGCAATGACTCCCAATACGAAGAAAAACAAATACAATCCTGTGTTGCCATTCTGCACTTTTCTTCCTTGTGCGCCAAGTGCCATAGTTGTTTTTCCGAGTCCGAAAACGAATCCCGAAACAGCAGTTTCGACATAATCACGGAAGAAACGCGATAGGGCGTTGATAGGTTTTACAAAAAGGAATTCGTATAGCTCATCAACATAATATTTGTGGTATAATACTTTTGAAAATCCGGTGATCTGGCTGTCTTCATCCGGTAATTGGCCTTGCTTGTTGTATTTCATGTATGCGATGCTAATTCCGACAATGGCACCAGCCAAAGCAATGCCCATCAGCATATATTCTTGACTTCCCAAAACATGTTCTTCATGAGCGACAGAGAAAAGTGGAGCCAAATAATGATTGAGCCAAGTGCTTCCCGGCAAATTAAGTGCGCCTCCAAAGAAGGCTAAAACGGCTAATATGATTAATGGAATGGTAATCAGTCTTGGACTTTCATGCAAATGGTGTTTCTGCTCTTCGGTGCCTCTGAAGTCTTTCCAAAAGGTCAGAAACATCAAACGGAACATATAAAAAGCCGTCATGATTGAAGCGATAGAACCCACAATCCATAGCATTTTGTTGTGCTCAAATGCCACCATCAAAATTTCGTCTTTCGACCAGAATCCTGCCAACGGAAAAATTCCTGAAATGGCCAAGCTTGAAATCAGCATCGTGATGAATGTGATCGGCATGACTTTTTTGAGTCCACCCATGCGTCTCATATCCTGTTCACCATGCAATGCGTGAATCACAGAACCTGAACCCAAGAACAGACAAGCTTTAAAAAACGCATGTGTAATCACATGGAAAACTGCAACCTCATAAGCGCCACAGCCCAAAGCCAAAAACATCAGTCCCAATTGAGATACGGTTGAATACGCCAAAACTTTTTTGATATCGTTCTGCACCAAAGCAATTGTAGCGGCAACCAAAGCCGTAGCTGCTCCAATGACCGCTATGACCATTTGAACTTCTGGTGTCAATGAAAACAAGAAATTCATTCTTGTAACCATAAAAATCCCTGCGGTTACCATCGTTGCCGCGTGGATTAAAGCCGAAACTGGAGTCGGTCCAGCCATCGCATCCGGCAACCAAGTGTATAACGGAATCTGTGCTGATTTTCCGCAAGCACCGATAAACAGCGCTAATGCTGCGAGTACAATCCAATTCGGATTGACATTCGTGGAAGTTTCCAAAGCGGTTTTTAAAGTAGCGTAATCCAATGTCGAGAAGGCTGCGCCAAGAATAAAAATTCCAACCAATAAACCTAAATCACCGATACGATTCATAATGAATGCTTTCTTCGCGGCATCGTTATATTCTTGATTTTTATACCAGAATCCGATGAGTAAGTAGGAGCATAGCCCAACGCCTTCCCATCCGATGAACATCACTAGTAAATTGCTTCCGACTACGAGCGTAATCATGAAGAACACGAATAAATTCAAATACGCAAAAAACGTATGCATTTTTTCATCGTCGTGCATGTAACTGATCGAATACATATGGATCAGCGAACCGATTCCTGTGACGAACATCAACCATAATAATGACAATTGATCGAGTAAAAATCCGAAATCTATTTTGAAATTACCCAATTGAATCCAATCGAATAATGCGATTTGTATCGGCTGCTTCGTTTCATTAATCTGCATAAAAAACATCAAAGTCACCGCGAAAGAAACCGCAACGGATAGAGTTCCGATTGTTCCAGACATCGTTTTTCCCAAAGCTTTCCCAAAGAAAACGTTGATCAGAAATCCTGCAAAAGGAGCTAAAACTAAGACTAAAGCTAAAGTAGTATCCATAGAATATTATCCTTTTAATTTTTTTAAATTATCAATGTCGATTGATCCCAGATTCCTGAAAATGGAAACCAGAATCGCAAGTCCGACCGCAACTTCTGCAGCCGCAACCGCCATTGAGAAAAATACGAATACTTGTCCTTGTGCGTCTTGGTGGTAGGTTGAAAATGCCACGAACAATAAATTGACCGCGTTCAGCATGATTTCGATCGACATGAAAACGATGATCGCATTTCTT